>RFZO01000121.1 GCA_009920715.1 Actinomycetota bacterium
GATGAGTAGTTGGCCACGTAGGCGCGGGTCCCGTCGGGCGAGAAGACGATGCGGTTGGGGGACGACCCGACGTTGATCGTCGCGGTGACGGTGTTGGTCGCCGTGCTGATCACCGACACCGTGTTCGATGAGTAGTTGGCCACGTAGGCGCGGGTCCCGTCGGGCGAGACCGCGACGGACCTTGGAGTGATCCCGACGGCGATGGTTGTGGTGACCGCGTTGCTTGAGGTGTTGATGACCCGCACGCTCGAGCTGTTGTCGGGGACGTACAGGAAGTTGCCGTTCGGTGTGATACCCGAGTGCATCACGTTGCCGAGCGACGAGATGGTGGCCGCGACCGTGTTCGCCGCGCCGCCACCGCCGCCCGGGCCGGCTGTCCCGCTCATGTCGGTCACCGAGAGCGCTGTCACCCTGGCCCGCACCGTTCCCTCGCCGCAACCGGTGGCGGTCACCGTGAATGTTGTGCCTGGCTGCGTGCCGGTCACGGAGAACGAACAGCCAGCGGCCGTGCCCGCATTCGTGATGTCGCTGCCGGTGAGGCCGGTGATCGACTCGTTGAACGACAGCCCGAAGGTCTGGGTGGTGCCGTTGGTGGGGCTTGCTGATGCCGATGTCCACGAGGCGGTGGGCGCGCCGGGTACCGGGTCGACCGCCGTGGTGGTGCCGGTGGTGACGTTGGCGGCAGGGCCGGCATTGCCGGCGGAGTCGGAGATGCTGTTCGCCCGGAGACGGGCGATGAGGGTTCCCGCGGAGCACCCCGTCACTGTCACGGTGATGGCCGTGCCGGATGCCGTCGCGGGCGTGAACACGCAGTCAATTGCTGTGCCTGTATTCACGAAGTCGGCGGTGGCGAGCCCGGTGATGGTCTCGTTTGCTGTGAGCGTGTACGTGCCGCTCGTGGAGATGGTGGCGCCCGGTGTGGCGGTGAACGATGCTGTCGGTGCCGTGCGGTCGATTGTCACCGCGGATGACGGAGCTGCGCCGGCGCCGTTGACCACCGAGATCGATGCACTGTCGAAGTTGTTGACGTACATCTTCGACCAGTCGGGGGAGGTGGTGATGGTCCAGGGGTACGTGCCGACGGTGATGGTTGAGCCGAGCGTGTAGTTGGACAGGTTGACCATGCGCAGCCTCCCGTACCCGTACTCACCCACGTAGAGGGTCGCATCATCGGCTGACGTGGCGAGAGCCATCGGGCTGGCGAATCCATTGACGGTGTTGGTCACCGTGTTCGTCGAGGTGTTTATGACGGACACGCTTCCTGCGTTGTAGTTGGCAGCGAAGACGCGGTCCCCTGACGCACTGACGCCCACTTCGTACGGGCCCGAGCCGACCGTGATGTGGGTGACCAAGGAGTTCGTGTCGGCGTTGATGACCGAGACGTTCGCGTTGCCTTGGTTCCCCGTGTACAGGCGCGTGCCAGCCGGGTTGATGGCGATTGACCACGCCTGGTTGCCGATGGGGATGCTGGTGCTGATGGTGTTTGTCGCCGTGTTCACCACCGAGACCGATGTGCCGCCCCAGTTGGCCACGTAGAGCTTGGTTCCGTCGGGGCTGATGACCGCACGGTTCGGATTGACGAAGCCGCTGATTGTGGTTGCGACGGTGTTCGTCGAGGTGTTGATGACTGACACGGTGCTGGACGAATAGTTCGTGACGTACACCCTGGTTCCGTCGGGGGACACGGTTGCCGAGCGGGGGGTTGAGCCAACGGCGATCGACGTGATCACAGAGTTGTTCGCGGTGTTGATGACCCTGAGAGTCGATCCGTTGTCCGGCACGTAGAGCTTGGTCCCGTCGGGGGAGACGGCAGACCTCATTGGGCTGCCGATGCCCGTGATGGTCGAAGCCACCGTGTTGGCGCCCACAACGGCACCGGGACCAGTCGTCCCGGAAAGGTCCGACACCGAGAGGGCAGTCACCCGCGCCCGGACCGTCCCCTCACCGCAGCCTGTGGCAGTGATGGTGAACGTGGTGCCAGGTTGAGTGCCGGTGACCGAGAACGAGCATCCGGAGGCGGTGCCGGCGTTGGTGATGTCGCCGCCGGTGAGGCCCGTGATTGACTCGTTGAACGACAGCCCGAAGGTCTGGGTGGTGCCGTTCGTGGGGCTGGTCGAGGCTGACGTCCACGTGGCAACCGGTGCACCGAGCACCGGGTCGAAGGCAGTCGTGCTGGCTGCGAGTACCGCAGCCGAAGGGCCGGAGTTGCCGGCCGAGTCGGTGACACTGCCGGCAAGGATCCGGGCCTGGAGAGTGCCGGCCGAGCAGCCCGAGACCGTCACGGTGATGGCGGTGCCCGACGACGAGGCGGGAGTGAACGCACAGTTGACGGCGGTGCCCGCGTTCTCGAAGTCAGCGGCCTCGACGCCTGTGATCGTCTCGTTTGAGGTGAGCGTGTACGTGCCGGTCGACGCAATTGCCGAACCCGGGGTCGCCGTGAACGACATTGTCGGTGCCGTCCGGTCGATTGTGACCGTCGACGACGGCGCAGACCCTATGCCGTTGATTACCGTGATCGAAGCGTTGTCGTAGTTGTTGACGTACATCTTTGTTCCGTCGACTGACTGCGTGATCGTCCACGGATAGGTGGCGACGGCGATGGTGGAGCCGAGCGTGTAGCTCGACAGGTTCACCATCCGGAGGGTGCCGGACCCGTACTGTCCGACGTAGAGGGTCGAGTCATCGAGGGATGTGCCGATGGCCATGGGGCCCGACAACCCGTTGATGGTCGAGGTGACGGCGTTCGTCGAGGTGTTGATGACTGACACCGAACCCGAGGAGTAGTTCGCCGAGAAGACGCGGTCGCCGGCCGACGAGACTGCCACTTGGTAGGGGTTGGAGCCGACCGCCACGGTCGTCACGGTGTTGGTCGTGGTGTTGATGACCGACACCGAGTTGTGGTTGACGTTGCCGGTGTAGAGGCGCGTGCCGTCCGGGTTGATGACCACCGACCACGGCGACGCGCCAAGCGAGATGGTCGAGGTGACGGCGTTCGTCGTGGTGTTGATGACCGAGATCGAACTGCCGCCGTAGTTGGCGACGTAGGCACGTGTTCCGTCGGGCGAGACCACGACTCTGTTGGGGTTCGCGCCCACCGTGATGGTCGCCGTCACGGTGTTGGTCGTGGTGTTGATGACCGACACCGAGCTCGACGACCAGTTGGCGACGTAGGCACGTGTTCCGTCGGGCGATACTGCCACTGAACGCGGTGACGAGCCGACCGCGATGGTGGCGGTGACGGTGTTGTTCGAGGTGTTGATGACCCGCACGCTGGAGCTGTTGTCGGGGACATACAGGAAGTTGCCGTTGGGCGTGATTCCCGAATGCGACGGGCTACCCACGCCGGTGATCGTCGATGCGACAGTGTTCGCAGTGCCGCTCGCTCCCGGTCCGGCGGTCCCGGAAAGGTCCGACACCGAAAGCGCAGTCAACCGCGCCCGGACCGTCCCCTCGCCGCATCCTGTTGCGGTCACGGTGAACGAGGTACCCGGCTGTGTGCCGGTCACGGAGAAGGTGCAACCACTGGCAGTACCGGCATTTGTGATGTCGGTTCCGTCCAGACCGTTGATCGACTCGTTGAACGAGAGCCCGAACGACTGGGTGGTGCCGTTCGTGGGGCTTGTCGACGCTGACGTCCACGAGGCAACCGGTGCACCGAGCACGGGGTCCACCGTCCACGTGTTGCTGGAGTTGCTGCCCGTCACTCCGGACACGGTTTCCCTGGCGCGGAACGTGTGTGACCCGGGGGACAGGTTCGACAGCGCGACGGGGCTGGTGCACGCGGCCCACGCCGCACCGTCGAGACTGCACTCGAAGGTGGCACCGGCCGTGCCCGAGCCGGTGAACGTGACCGTCGCTGATGTCGATGCGGTCGTGCCCGACGGGATTCCCGAGACGGTCGGGGCTGCCGGCGAGACGATGACCGTCGCCGTGGCGCTCGCGTTCACGGCACTCGGCGTGTCCGTGCTCTGCCCGCCGTACTCCACGAAGTACACGGTCTGCGTGCTGGCGCAGTTCAGGTCGTTCCACCGGTTGCCGGCCGCGTACACGGCGCAGTTCTCGGTGGTGAGCCCGTTGGGCTCGCCGGAGGCCCAGTTCGTGTAACTGCCGCCCACGGCAGAGCCGGCCGCCGCCCCGTTCCAGAACTGTGTGCCCGATTCAGGCCCTGCGCCCCAGCGCCACACGCCGTCGACCGCTGCGTCACTGCCGCCGATCCAGCCCTGGGTGGCCGACCCACCGCCCAGCGCATTGACGACGATGTCGTTCTCCGCCGCGGACGTCACGTTCATCAGGTAACCCGTGCGCCCTGCGAACGTCCTGCCCGCAGCCGCCGTCTGGGCCTGGGCGTACGTGAGTGTGGCCGTCACCCGCTCGTAGTACCGGCCCGTCGACGGCAGGAACGCCACCGTCGTCGATCCCGGCGTGACGCGCACCCCGATGGTGGGAGTGGTGCCGCTGGCGAGTCCCTGGTACTGCAGAGTGGCGAGCGCGGTGTTGGCTGCCGCAGGCGTGGCGTTGAAGCCGATTGCCGTGGAATTGTTCGCGGTCCACTGGGCAGCGGTGTACCCGGGGATGGCCGACAGCCCTGTGGTGGTCGTGAGCTTCACGTAGCCGGAGCTGGGGGTGACGACCACGTTCACGGTGGAGGCTGTCACGTTGCTGATCGAGACGGCACTTGCCCGGGAGGCGATTGTGACGAAGGCGCCCGTGTCCACGGGGACTGACGTGGGGACACTGATGGTGGGCGCCGCGACCGTCACGGCACTCGCCTGGTACGCCGAGGAGGGCCCGGTGTTGCCCGCGGTGTCTGTCACAGAGCCGGCCGCGAGGGTGAGCACTGCGGACCCGCTGGAGCACCCCGACAACGTGACGAGCAGGGTGGACGAGTTGCTCGAGCCGGTGGTCAGGGTGCAACCGGTGACACCGCTCACCGAGACATCACTGGAGGAGAATCCGGAGACGGCCTCGGACATGGTGAGGGTGTAGGTGAACTCGTTCAGGTTCTGGGTGCCCGACACTCCCGACACACTTGACACCGCTGGTGCGGTGTTGTCGATGACCGCGTTGGCGGACACCGTGTTCGTGTCGGGAATGGTCATCCCGCCCGCGGTCCAGCTGACGGAGTTCGCGAGCAACGTCGCGTTCAGCGTTCCGTCCGCATTCCCGGTTTGCGTGACATTCAGCGTGTAGCTGGTGGAGGAGTTGGCGGTGAGGCCCGTGATGGTCCAGCCGTTCGAGGTGCCGCCGAGCGCGAAGTCGGCTGCGGAGACCCCGGTGACGGCCTCACCGAACGTGACGTTGAAGGACATTGAGTCCGCGTTTGTGGGGGTGACGGACGGCGTGATGGTCACCGCAGGGGTGGTGGAGATGTTCGCGGAAGCGAACCCGAGTGTTTCGTCGCTTCCGAAGGCGAAGGCCGGCGAGTAGCCCTCCCAGTGGAAGTACCACCGCTGGTTGGTCGGGTCCACGATGAAGCTCGCGATGTCCGACATCCCGGAAGTTGACACGACCGTCTGGCTGGTGGCCGAGCCGACCTGGTACCTGATGATGTTGGCGCCGTATGCCACGGTGAGCCACAGCTCGCCGTCGAAGAACTCTGCGACACCCCAGGAAGCCCAGTTCTCGGTCGCATTTCTGTTGACCGAGGTCGTCCCACGGTTGTACACCTGACCCGACGGGAGATCGATGTCATAGACCGTGCCGTTAGTGTTGCGGTAGACCACCCGTCCGTAACCGGAATAAACCTCGCCTCCGCTGTACGGGATCGAACTCGAGAGGGTGATCACGGTGGGGTTTGCAGGGACGTTTCCCGTGGTCTGGTCCAGCTCGGTCAGTTTCGTGAAAGTCCCTGAATAACCCGAGTAGTCGAACACGTACGCCTTCATCGTTCTCAGGTCGGACACTGGTGCGTCGTGGCTCACGTGGGATGTGGCATTTGAGAGCGCGGAGAGGTCTGATTTGTTCGCGCTCGAGAGGTTCACGTCCCCCTTCAGAAACACACGCGAGGCCGAGAGAGCCATGCCGCCGCGGTCGTCGCCGGTCCACCCCCCTACCTCGATCGCGGTGCGGTTGGTGGTGGACACCGTGAGGGACTCGATCTTGAACTTGGCGGTCTCGCCGGTGGTGATGGCAGCAGTGCCGACAGTGCTTCCGGTAGTACCGGCCCCCGGTGCTGACACTCCAGCCGACACAGCACCGGATGTCTCGGGCACGGCTCCCCGCACGCGTGGCGACGAAGCAGGCGGCTGGGCATCC
>RFZO01000122.1 GCA_009920715.1 Actinomycetota bacterium
GAGGGACTCGAACCCCCGACCCTCTCCTTGTAAGGGAGATGCTCTAGCCAACTGAGCTAAACGCCCGTGCGGACGGTCCGGTGGTGCCGTGCACCGGTGGGCTGCCTGCTTGGGGTGCGAATCCTACCCAGTGGGCCCCGCACCACTGCCGAAGAACCTGTTGAGGGCACGCCCCGCTGGTACTTTTTCGGCCCATGGACTGGATCTCCGACCCCACCGCATGGAGCGCCCTCGCCGCGCTCCTCACCCTCGAGATCGTGCTCGGGGTGGACAACGTCGTCTTCATCTCCATCCTCGCCTCCAAGCTCCCGGTGGAGGAACAGCAGAAGACCCGCCGCATCGGCATCATGGCAGCCGGCGGCATGCGAGTGCTCCTCCTCCTCGCGGTGGGCTGGATCATCACCCTGAAGAAGGAGCTCTTCTCGGTGGGCTCGGTGGGGTTCAGCGGCAAGGAACTCATCCTGCTGGCAGGCGGGCTCTTCCTCATCTACAAGGCCACCAAGGAGATCCACCACAAGCTCGAGGGTGACGAGGGCGAGAAGTCGTCGAAGACCGCCCCCACTGTGGCCGCGGTGCTGGTGCAGGTATTGCTGCTCGACCTCGTCTTCTCCATCGACTCGGTCATCACTGCGGTCGGCATGACCACATACGTGCCCGTCATGGTCATCGCAGTGGTGGTCTCCATCTTCATCATGCTCGGGGCGTCCGGGGCCATCTACCGCTTCGTGAACGCCCACCCGTCGGTGAAGATGCTGGCGCTCGCCTTCCTGCTGCTCATCGGCACAACGCTCATCGCCGAGGGCTTCGGCCAGAAGATTCCCAAGGGCTACATCTACGCCGCCATGACATTCTCTGTGTTCGTCGAGGTGCTGAACATCGGGTCGCGCAGACGCAAGCCCCGTGTGGACCCGGTGCACCTGCGGGAGACGGTCACCGCCCCGAAGGGAGACTGACGCAGCCCGGGCGGGCGGTGCCGGCCAACGACCCGCACCCGGCCCGATCGTCAACGCGTGGGAAGCACCTCACGTGCGACGTCGGCTACGGGGCGGCGCTGGCTTCGTGCCGTCTCCCTCAGCACGCGGAAGGCCCCGTCCAGGTCATGGCCGTCACGCCCGGCCACGTACCCTTTCGCCTGTTCGATGACGACACGCGAGTCAAGAGCGTGCTGCAGCTGGGAGACTGTGCGGCGCATCTCATCGCTCTCGCGTGCGTGACAGAGAAGAAGTCCCGCGGCACCGGCAATGAAGTCGACGGAGTCGGACTGGCGGGGCGAGAGGCGGTTCGGCACCCTGTCACAGAGCATGACGGCACCGTGACAGTCGGTTCGGTGCCGGACGGGGAAGAGGTGCACGCCAGCGAACCCGAGCGTCGCGAGCGGCGTGCCGGACCGGTCGTCACTGTGTGCCGCCCCCACCGACACCGTCTCGCGCAGGTCCACGCACCGCGCCAACGGTCCCCACGGTCCTGACGCGAGCGTGGCCGCGACGGACAGCAACCGCGGGTCCGTCGCGACGGCCGCGCCGACACCGCCGGTCGGGGTGCGCAGGAACACAGCCCCGTCCGGGACGACGGCCAGGTCCGCCGCGCAGAGCAACAGTGTCCTGCACCAGTCGGCGCTGCCGGGACCGGCATGGAACTCCACGAGCTCGCGGAACGCATCGGTCTCGCGGTGGGTCCGGCCCCTCTCCGGCCCCTGCGGGGATGAGGGCACGGTGCTCACCTGGTCAGCTCCGCCTGCCTGACGCCCGCGATGTAGGCATCAGCTTCCTTCTCGAAGTCTCCGAGAGTCATCCCGTAGACCTCCTCGAAGTCGTCGAGGAATCCCTGCTCGGGGTCGTTCAGGTGGAACACCTTTATGAGGTTCTCCAGCCCCCCGTGGCGCGCGATCAGCAACTCGATGGCGAGTGGCCCGATGAAGTACTCGCAGCCGTTCGTCGCCGCGGATCCCGTGCGGAAGTCGATGAGCTTCACGTTGCATCGGCGCGACCAGTCGAGGAACCTGCGCAACCTGATGACGTGCCAGTCGGTGTAGGTCATGCGCGCGATGTTCGAGTTGACGATGGCAATCCCCGCCCAGATCTCCGCCAGCCCCTCCCTCACCCATGCGGGTTCGTCAGTGAACACACGGCCGTTCTGTCCCGCCGCCCTGTAGATGTGGGCCCACTCGTGGGCGAGCCCGGACAGGTTCCTGATCGCGATGAGATATTCGATGTTCCCGACACGGGGCTCCCGTGCCCGCTCCATCGCCCCCGTGAGGATGTCGTCGGATGAGCGCAGGAAGAGATACCCGGTCAGGTTGTCGGCCAGGTAATGGCGCCCGCACAGGGCAGCCCCCATCTGCACCACCCCGTCAGTTGACGAGAAGTTCGCGTTGCACCCGAGCGCCGACAGCGTCGACTTCAGGTAGGCCTGCGAGCGGCCGACCACGATGTCCACCCGCCAGTCGGCGATGGTGCCGTTGTACTTCTCCAGCACCCGCTGCAGCTCCCTCAGGACCGTGCGCTGGGCGAGGTACAGGGGCGAATCCCCGGAGCCCGGCTCGACATGGAACACACCGGTGTTGACGACCCGCAGGGGCACCTTGCGCGCCGCACGGAGACGCGCGCCCATCCGGGTCATCACGTCGAGCTCGCGAGTGGTGAGGAACGCGCGGAACGGCTTCCGGTACGCACCGATTGCGGGCGTGATGAGCACGTAGCGACCGGAGAGAGCGTTCACGTCCCTCCCGGGGTACGCCACGACCGCTGGCACGAGCATGGCGGCCAGCAGAAAGCCCACGAGCATCGTCCGCCTTGTCACGCGTCGAACCGTACGGTCGTGATCGCACCGGTCGGGCTGCACCGGCCGGCTCGGTACTGATTCACCGCCACCGCGGTACGTGCGTCCGTTGCCCCGCGCTCGCCCGTTCCCTACCGTCACTCCCACTGGTCCCGGACCTCGACCACATCACCGCACGTCTCGACCCCTGCTTCCTGCTCGCGAGTGCCCCATCGAACGGATGTGCACCATGAACCACCAGGCAGGCCGCAGGCTCGCGGCACTCTTCCTCCTCCTCGTCGCGGCGTTTGCTGTGAACGACCAGTTGCTCGTCTCCGCGAAGTCGGCCGTGAGTCTCGACCAGTGCGCAAACCTCGGCAGCACGTGCGACACGGCGAACCCGTCGCAATGGCAGAACGGCAACCTCGGCTCCTCGAACTCGCACTACAGCGAGGGCGAGTCGGTGCCCTACCGGGCCAAGTTCACGGATCTCTCGCCCGGGGAGATGTACAGCGCGACCATCCAGTGGGACACCACCAAGCAGGGCAAGCACGCCATCGACTACCTGACGGGCGTCGCGCGCACCGAGACCACGGCCGACCCCTGCTCCGGCGTCACCTGCGTGGCCCCCGTGTCCACGCTCGCCGTGCCCCTCGACTCCGAGGTGTCCGGGCGCGGGGTCACCCAGGTGCCCGGCCAGGCCTTCCGGATCGACGGCGGGACGTTCCCCGCCCCCGGCGCATCCATCGCGAACACCGGCAACCTATGCGGCGCATCGACCTGCACCGTCACGGCCAATCCCTCTGCGTATTCGTTGACAGGTGCGTACACCGGTGATTCGTCGACCTCCACCACCGTCTACTTCTACGCCGTCGGCACCACAGTGGTGCTCTCGTGGGGAGGTCACGTGGCCTCGCAGGCTGACTGGGGCGCGGGCAGTTCCGCGTCCTCAATTGCCGGGTCGCCCTACCACATGAGGGTGCTCGACTTCGCCTGCTCAAGCGTGGCCAACTGCAGCGCCGGCAACGAGGACCGTTCCATGAGCAGCTCCGCGGTGCTCCCGCCCGTGACCACCACGACCCTGCCGCCGACCACCACGACCACGATCCCGGATTCCACCACGACAACGGTTGTCGAGACAACGACCACCACTGTGGTCGAGACCACCACGACGCTCCCGCCCACAACGACGACTGTGGTCGAGACCACGACGACCCTGCCGCCGACCACAACCACCCTGCCGCCGACCACCACCACGGTTCTCGGGACGACGACCACTGTGGCGGGATCGACAACATCGACGAGCGTCGCCCCGACCACTTCAACGTCGACAACCGTCGCCCCGGCGGTAACGACGACCACCGTTCCGGGTGGTGACCTGCAGGTGATCTTCCCACCGACGACAGTGCCGTCCGACGACGACTTCTTCTCGCTCTTCCCCGATTCGCTGCCGTCGACAGGGATGCCCGGTTTCGGCTTCGGCCTCGTCGGTGCGTTCCTCCTGCTCCTGGGGGTCGCGGCACTGCCCGCAGCCCGCAGGCGTCGCGGACCAACTCGGGACTGATGTACGCACCACTCGGTACGTCTGTTCCCTGCAATCGGCACGCAAGTGTCCCACACTTTCATCACCGCACGCGGTTCTCCACAGAAACGAGATTCACCATGGCATCACACGTCATCATCTGCCACACATCCGAAGAACACGCGACACGCCTCGCCGAAGCATTGATCGGGGCCCGCGTGGCGACCAGCGCGCAGGTCAGCATCGGTTTCGGGCGTGCCAACGAGCTGGCCGACCAGTTCGGCACGATTGACGCGTTCCTCATTGATTCACGGCTCATCGAGAAGTGTCTCGAGAGGGGGGCGGCGGCACCCGTCAAGCGGCGCGAGTCACCCCGCCGGATCGTTCTCGCGCCGTCGGTGCCGAATTCGCTCGTCATCCAGACTGCACAGGCGGGCCTGGACGACGTGATCGACATGTCGGTGCCCCCGGATGTCCTGCTCGCGTCCCTCAAGGACTCGCTCGGCGGCAGGCGGAACATCATGTCCCACCCGATCTGGCGGTCGATCGAGTCACCGCGCGATGTGCACACGATCGCATCCCCCTACCGGGACGCGATCGACCGCGAGATCGTGTCGATGATCTCGGCCGGGCTCACCGACGAGGAGATCTCCCACGGCGTCTATCTGTCGTGCCAGACGGTCCGCAACAGGATCAGCCGCATGCTGGAGCGGTCCGGTGCGCGCAACCGCACGCATCTGGCCTCCATCCACATCCACGACCAGTACAGCAACCTCGACCTCGTGCTGCCCTGCAGCACGGGTGATTCGCGCCAGTCCGCGTTGCAGACGTCCTGATCTCTCCCCGCCCGCGACGGGACGGCTCACGTGGTGGGCGGGGAGACCGGGGTCGTTGTCGGCGGGACCGTTGTCGGAACGGTGGTGGGCGCGACCGTGGTCGTCGGCGCGACAGTTGTAGTGGTCGTTGTCGTCGTTGTGGTGGCCGGCGGGATCACGAAACCGTTCGCCCAGCCCCACCTGATGTCCATCGGCGCACCCACGGGGAAGCCCACCGTGGTCGGCTGTGCATCGAGATACCGGCGCAGCTGCGCCCACCCGTCCCATGCCGAGATGCCGGTGGTCGGACATCCCCCGCGCACCTGGGTGCAGGCGGCGGTCTGCACGGTGATGGCAGCGAGCCGAAGGGGCATCCCCATCTGCACCCCGCGGGCGGCAAGAACGGCCCACTGACGGGCCTGTGAGCCCGACTGGGTGTGGATCTGGGGCATCGCGAGCACGTTCGGCCCCGCATGCGATGACACCCACAGGACGTCATCGATGGTCCAGCCGTTGTTGCAGGTGAGGTCCGAGCCGAACGTCTGCGGGCAACCGTCCGCCGAGCCGAAGTTCCAGAGACGAGCCTGGGTCTTGTCGACATACCCGTCCACCCATGCACGTGCCTGGCCGGGCGGTCCCCAGCCGGGCTCGAGATCGACCGCACCGGCAATCACCACGCGCGGGTCGGACTCGGCCCGCGCGGCCGCCACGAGGTTCGCCCAGGAACGCCCGCCGAGATAGCCGTTGAACGCCGTCACCCCGCCCGAGTTGCTGGTGCCGAGCGCAACTTCCCACGGACCGGGCCCGCATTCGGCGAGTCCGGCGGCCCATGCGGAGGTGGTGGCGACGATCTCGGAGTTGGGGATGACCTGGCCGAAGCCGTTTGCCCCGCCCGACACCTGCTTGCCGAACGAGAGCACCACAACCCCCTGGCGCACCTTCTTCGCCTGGTCGCACGCGGCGGCCCGGATAACGGGGACGGCAGTGTCGATGGGCTGCACGTCGCGGCCGCGGACGTAGCTGCCGATGGCGACCACCCAGTCAGCCGACGTGCG
>RFZO01000123.1 GCA_009920715.1 Actinomycetota bacterium
GCTGCACGGCCAAACCAGCTCATAGGCTACGGCCTCGTCGTTGGCTTGCAGGGAACAGGCGACGGCAAGGACATCTCCTTCACCATCCAGACCCTGCGCGAGACGCTGGCGCGGATGGGCGCTTCGGTCGACGGGCCGTTGTCGAGCTACGACCTCGATCCGACCGCCGTCAAGGATTTCAAGGTGGAGAACGTCGCGGCCGTCATGGTCACGGCGGAGCTCCCGGCGTTCACCAAGCCCGGCCAGAAGGTGGACGTCAATGTCGCGGCGATTGCAAAGGCTAAAAGTCTTCGCGGCGGTCTGCTTTTGATGACCCGGATGCGCGGTGCGGACGGCCAGACCTATGCGGTGGCGCAAGGCCCCCTAGCGGCCTCCGGGTTCTCGGCCGACGCTGCCGGTAGTTCCGTCGCTGTGGGAGTGTCGACTTCGGCGCGAATCCCGGGCGGCGCCCTCGTCGAGCGCGAGGTCGAGGGGCCGTTGAACGTGGGTGACCATGTGACCTTGAACCTCGCCTCGCCCGATTTCGCGACCAGCGCGCGCGTCATGAAAGCCATCAACGACCGGTTCGGTGAGGGCACGGCCGCCGCGACCGACGCCGCTTCGGTCAATGTCCGCGCGCCCGCGGCGCCGGAGGATCGCGTAGCGTTCGTCGGGATGCTGGAAGAGATCGAGGTCGACGCCTCCGATCCTCCTGCGCGCGTCGTCGTCAACTCTCGAACTGGAACGGTGGTCATCAGCTCTAATGTGCGCGTCAAGGCCGCAGCCGTCAGCCAGGGCGACATCACCGTGACCGTCGAGGCGACCAACGAGGTCAGCCAGCCGGAGCCGTTCTCCCGCGGCGGCACCACCACACCGGTGCAGAACGCTCAGGTCACGGTCAACGAGGACAAGAAGAAGATGGTGCTCTTCAAGCCCGGCGTGGAGCTCCGTCAGATCGTGAACGCGGTCAACGAGATCGGCGCGTCGCCGACGGCGCTCATCTCGATCCTCGAGGCGCTCAAGCAGGCCGGTGCGCTGCAGGCGGAGCTCATCGTCATCTGATCGCCATGGACATCCGGCATCCATCAAATTGGCTTGATTTCAAGTCGCTCGCCGAGCTGAAGGCGGACGCCGTCGCGCGTCCCGAGGACGCCACCAAGGGCGTCGCGCAGCAGTTCGAGTCGCTGTTCTTGAACATCATGCTCAAGGAGATGCGCAAGACGGTCGACCGCAGCGGACTGCTCGGCTCGGACGCCATGGAGAGTTACGAGCAGATGTACGACCAGCAGCTCGCGCTCGGCATGTCGAAGGCGGGCGGCATCGGTCTCGCGCCGTTCATCGAGCGGCAGATGCAGAAGACCGACCCGCATCAGGTCGAGCGGCGCAGCCCGACCGAGGTGCCCACCGATGTCGTCCTGAAGCGCCGCAGCTTCGAGCTGAAGGTGCCTTAAGATGTCCGATCTCATCGGCATCGGCGTCTCGGGGCTGAGCGCATACCAGCGCGCGCTCGCCACCACGAGCAACAACATCGCCAACCTGCAGACGGACGGCTATGTCCGTCAGCGGGCTGTGCTGGCCTCGTCGGGCCAGGATCCCAACGCCATCGTGAGCGTCGGCACCGGGGTGCGGTTCGCGGAGGTGCAGCGTCTGTACGACCGCTTCGCCGAGGAGAACCTGCAACGGGCCACCTCGGGGCTCGAGGCCGAGCAGGGCATGCTCAAGGAACTGCAGGCGCTGCAGGACGCCATCGGCAGCTCCGAGGCCGGATTGCACGGCGCATTCCAGGGCTTCTTCGACAGCGCACGCGAGCTCGAGGCGGCACCGTCCTCAGCGGGTGCGCGCGCGGGCTTCCTCGCCAAATCCGAGGGTCTCGCCGCGCGCTTCCGCGCGCTCGCCGCGACGGCGGCGAGCCTCGACAGCGACACCAAGGCCCAGGCGGACCAGACGCTGCAGGAAGCCAATACACTGCTCTCGCAGTTGGCGGCGCTCAACACCCAGCTGGTCAAACGCAACTCGGCCTCCGAGCAGCCGATGCAACTGCTCGACCAACGCGACAATGCGATCCGTGAGCTCTCCAAGAAGATGGGCGTGACGGTGGTGCTGGCCGACAGCGGTGCGGCGAGCATCTATGCCGGCGAGAGCGCCTCGGGCGTGGCGCTGGTGGAGAACGGCCGGGCGCGCACGATCTCCGCGTCGTTCGATCCCTACGATTACGGCAAGGCCGAGTTCGTGCTCGATGCCTCCAGCCAGCCTGTAGTGCTGCCCAATGTGAGGACCGGCACGCTCGGCGGATTGATCAACTTCCGTCGGCAGGGGCTCGCCCTCGCCACCGACAAGCTCGACGAGCTTGCGCTCGCCTTCGGACGAGCGGTCAACAAGCTGCACCGCGACGGCCTCGATTCGTCCGGCCGTCCCGGCGAAGACCTTTTCTACATCGGCCCCAAGTTCGTCGTCGACGGACGGGCGAACGGCGGCAGCGCGCGGCTCGGCGTCGAAGTGATCGACCCAGAGGCCGTGAAGCCGCGGGCTTACGAGATGCGCTTCAGCGCCTCAGCCGGAACCTGGGAGGTCCGGGACCTCTCGAGCGGCAGGACCGCCACCGGCACCGGCAAGATCGAGCTCGACGGCCTGCGCTTCTCGGTCGAGGGCACCCCGCGCAACGGCGATACCTTCAGGATCTCGCCGGAGAACCATCCCGCAGCGACCTTCTCTGCGCTCATCAAGGACGGCTCGCAGGTGGCGAGCGCCGGCAGGTTCGCGATCCGGGCCGACATCGGCAATCTCGGCGCCTCGTCCGCGGAGATGATGATCACCTCGCCCCGCACTAGCCTCGCGGTACGGCCCATCGACGAGATCCTGCCGCGCCCCAAATCGCCGGTGGGAGAAGAGGCGTTCACCGCCACCGGCATCGGCGGCTATCAGGACACCACCATCGCCGCCCGTCCGGGCCCGATCGCCGTGATCCCCGCGGGCTACGGCAAGGTCGCGCTGAGCACCGCGCTCGGCGAGAACTCCGAACTTGCGGTGTTCACGCGCGACGGGCGTCAGCTCACCGGGCCGGTGATGGATCCTGCGGTCGTCAAGGAGGCCAACGGGTTCTACGCCGGTGCGACCTACTCCGACCGCTATCGCGACAAGTCGGGAACCGATGCGTATCTGGATCACGCCTTCCGCCGCGGACTCTATGCGGAGAGCGGCAGACAGACCGATGTCGACGGCAGGCTGATCCTGTCGCCCGCAAAGATATTCGGCTCGAAGGTCACGCAGACCGCGACCGGCACGCAGACGCTGCTCGTGAACGACCAGACGGTCAGCGTGACCCTCGATGCAGGTGGGAAGGGCCCGGTCGCCAATGCGGTCGCTGCCCTCAATGCTGCAAGGTCGCTGAGCGGCGTCTCGGCCCGAGAGAGCGACGGACGGCTCGTGCTGAGCGCGTTCAACGATGTGCGCTTCGATGTCGGTGCGGTGGATGTGAGCACGCGCGACAAGGCGTCCATCGAGGTCAACGGCGGTGAGTACACCGTCGGCTTCCGGCTGCGCATCCCGGACAAGGCATCAGGCAGCAGCGGCTACGTCTACATCAACGACGAGCGGTTCGAATTCTCCTCGCTCGGCATCTCTGCCGGAGGGCTCGCGAAGCTCATCAACGACCGGTACTCGGCAGACCCCTCCGGCATCCAGGCCGGTTACTCGAGCGACGACGGAGAGCTCGTGCTCTCGGTCAAAGCGGACAACACGAGGATGAAGATCGGCCGGAACTCGCTCGATCTCGCCATGAGCGACGGGATCTATCTCAAGGACGATGGCGGGCTGACCGCCAGGAAGGCGTCGGACGCCCTGGTCGGTCTGATCAATGCCGGCACGACCCGGCCCGACGGTGTGGTCACGCCGAGCGGCTTGGTGGCGACCGGCGGCGCCATGTCCGCGGCGCATCCCCTCGCCATCCGGGCGAGCAGCGATACAGCAGGCGCTTTCGTGCTGGAACGCGGAGATGCCGGCGGCGATTACGAAGCGGATGGATTCCAGATCGGCGATGTCGTGCGGATCTCGTCGGGCGGCGTCAGCGCCGCCACCAAGGCGAAATCTCTGGTGATCACGGGGATCAACGGTTCCACGATCACCTGCAAGACCATCGACGGATCGACGCTGACGGCCGAAGAGGCCACCGATTGCGTGGTGGAGCGGGGCGTACAGCTCGCCAATGTCGGTGACCGCGCTGGTGAGCCGATTGTGGTGGGCACGAACTCCCTCGGACTCGAATCCAAGTCCTATTTCAACGACGCACCGATCACCATCGATCTCGCAGCCGGTACGCCGCGCAGCGTGGCCGCAAGCCTCGGGCTGCGCTCGGGGTTCGTGATGGACCAGCCGATCGCCGAGGACCTGCTCGTCTTCGGTGTGAACAGGGACGGCGTGTCGAGCAAGGTCTCGCTCTCCGGCACCTACGCCGCCGGTACGCCTCCCGATTCGCTCAAGAGCGATGCCCGGACATACTCCCTCGAGTTCACCCAGACCGGATATCGGTTGGTCGACACTGCTACCGATACCGCAGTTTCATCGGGTACCTTCGATACGACGACGCGCACCATCCGGTACGCCGATTGGTCGGTGACGCTCAAGAACCTGCCCAGCGAGGGCGATCGGTTCACCATCGCGCGCAACGACGACGCGATGGGCGACAACCGCGTGATCTCGCTGATCGCAAAACTGCAGTTCGATCGGACCATGCTGCCGTCGACGCAGACTGTACAGCAGGAGTACGAAGACCTCGTGAACAAGGTCGGCGTGCTGACCGTCCAAGCGGAGATCGGGCGCGATGCGCAGAAGGTTGTGTTCGACCAGGCGCGCGAGAACCGTGACCGGGTGTCCGGTGTGAACCTCGACGAGGAGCTGTCGGACATGCTGCGCTTCCAGCAGGCGTATCAGGCGAACGCGCAGGTGATCCAGACGGCGAGCCGTCTGTTCGACACCTTGATGCAGCGGTTGTAAGGAGAACTGCGATGCGTGTATCCACCTCGATGATCTTCCAGCAGCTGACAGACAAGCTTTCGGAGAACGCCGAAAGCATGAAGACGTTGCAAGGGCAGCTCTCCACCGGCTACAAGTACAGCGCGCCTTCCGAGGCGCCGGACCTCGTCGGGCGTGTCCAAGCGATCGAGAGCCGCCTGAAGACGCTCGACGCGGACGCGCAGTCGGTGTCGCGCGTCAAGGTGGGCGTCGATGCGCAGGCCCGCGCCTTGGAGGTCGCGGCCGAGATCACGGATCGCCTGAAGGAGATCGCCTTCCAAGGCGCGAACTCTGCGACCTCGCAGAATATCCTCGATAGCTATGCTGCAGAGGTCGGCAGCATCAAGCGCAGTCTGCTCGATCTGGCGAATTCCAAGGACTCCGATGGCCGATACATCTTTGGTGGAGTACGTAGCGGAGAGCCTCCATACATCCAGAACCAGGACGGCAGCGTCGAGTATGTCGGGTCGGGCACGCCGCTGCGGGTGCGGGTCAATGATGTGGGTTACGAGGATGTGAGCGTCCCGGGCCCCTCGGTCTGGAAGAGCGTGGAGAAGGACGGCAAAGCCGTAGATCTCTTCAGTGTCCTGACGCAGCTCGAGGACGCCTACCGGACGGGCGACATGTCCAAACGGGCCCAGGGCCTCGCGGACATGGAGGGCATCGCCAACAACTTCGGTGTCGCCATCGCAACGACGGGCGGCGTGCAGCAGCGGCTCGACATCAGCGAGCGGCTCGCCCAAGAGACCTCCATCCGCGCCCAGAAGACGCTGTCCGAGGTGAAGGAGCTCGACTTCGCGGGCGCGCTGGCCCAACTGCAGAAACAGCAGATGCTGCTCGAAGCGACCCAGAGCCTGATGGGGCGGATGTCGAAGCTCTCGCTGCTTGACAGCATCCGTTGACAGGCGGGTAACGGCCCATGGCGACGACCAATTTCATCACATCTCTTGGTGCAGCGGATATCGACACCAAGGAATTGACGGACAATTTGGTCGCCGCTACCAAGGAGCCACGG
>RFZO01000124.1 GCA_009920715.1 Actinomycetota bacterium
AGCGGCGTCGGGTCACGCTGCAGCCGCGCGATCGCGACCTGCTGCTCGTTCTCTCCCTTGAAGGGCGCGTTGCCGGCGAGGCACTCGTACAGCACGAGGCCGAGCGAGTAGATGTCCGCACGACCGTCCAGGTCCCTGCCCTGCACCTGCTCCGGCGAGAGGTACTTCGCCGTGCCCATCATCAGGTCGGGACGGGTGAGATCGGTGTTGTCGTCCTGGTCGGACTTCACGCCCTTCGCGATGCCGAAGTCCGTGAGCCAGATCTCGCCGGTGCGCATCATCATGATGTTGCCCGGCTTGATGTCGCGGTGGACGATGCCCTCCGCATGCACCGCACCGAGAGCAGCAGCTATCGCCTTGCCGATGTGCACGGTGGTGTGCACCGAGAGAACCGACGCCTTGCCGCCGTTCGACGAGCGGTCGCGGTCGAGCAGGTCGCGAAGGCTCTGCCCGTTGATGAGCTGCATGACCAGTGCGACCTGGCCGTCCTCGTCGATGCAGTCGTACACGGGCATGATGTGCTTGTGGTGCAGTTGCGCCAGCGCGATCGCCTCGCGCCGGAAGCGCTCCGCCACCACTTCATCCGATGCGATGTTCGGCTTCAGCATCTTCACGGCGACCTCGCGCCGCAGCTGGATGTCGGTTGCGCGCCACACCACGGCCATGCCGCCCTCGGCGATGACGCGGTCGAGGCGGTACTTGCCGCCTATCACGTCATCGGAGTTCATCGCAGCAACCATCGCCGACGTCAGACGCTAGTTGTGGGCGGTGCCCGGCCCGCGGAATGCCCGCCGAGGACGGCGGCGGCGGTGACGACTACTTCGCGGTGCGGAACGCGATGCCGATGGTGCCCTGACCGGCATGCGTGCCGATGACCGCACCGATGTCGCCGATCATGATGTCGCCCGAGTAGACCTCGCGGACCTTCGCGACGAAGTCGTCGATGTCGGCGCACTGGGCGTGCAGCACGCCGAGACGCTCGACGGTTCCGGCGTTGCGGAGGGTCTCGAGGAGCGAGGCGAGGGCCTTGCCGCGGGTGCGCTGCTTGCCTGCCTCCTCCACCTCGCCGTTGCGGACCTCGATGAGGGGCTTCACTGACAGGGCCGTGCCGAGCATGGCCTTGGCCCCGCCGATGCGCCCGCCCTTGCGCAGGTTCTCGAGGGTGTCGAGGGCACCGAACACGTGGGTGCGGGGCACCAGGTCATTCGCGAGGGCGACGATGGAGTCGAGCGAATCGCCGGCCCTGGCCCGTTCCGCGCACTCCACGGCGATCAGGCCCACCCCGAGCGAGGCGTTGCGGCTGTCGATGACGCGCACGTCGATGCGCCCGGCCACCTCCTTGGCGGCCAGTTCGGCGCTCTGCATGGTGAACGAGAGGCTGGAGGAGAGGGAGATGACGACGATGCCCGTGGCGCCGGCCGCCAGGAGCTCCTCGTAGACGGCCTGGAACTGACCGGGGGAGGGGGCGGCCGTCTGGGGCAGTTCTTTCGAGGAGGAGCAGAGCTGCCAGAACCGGTCGGTGGTGATGGTGGTGCGGTCGATGTACTCGTCGTTGCCGAACCTGATGCTCAGCGGCACGATGGAGATGCCCAGGGCATCGGCGACGTCCTGGGGGAGGTCGCAGGAACTGTCGGTCACGATCTTGATGCTCATTGGGCTGAAACCGTACCTGTTGGGGGCTCATCCTGGGGGTCTCCCCCGTCACCGCGCCGGCCCCTGCGCCACGAGTTCCACCACCATGCCAGCAGCACCAGCAGCAACGAGATGCTGACCAATTGTCCGAGACCCGCGACCTCGCTGACACGGGCGGTGATGACCGCGGGCGACGTCACCTGGACCCGTCCGATGGGGGTCACCACCCGCACGGTCACGGGGAAGCGGCCGTTGGTGCGCGCCTTGACGGGCACCTGCACTTCGGTGGTGCCGCCGGGCAGCAGTTCGATCACGTCAGGGTCCTGCGGGAACTGCATCTTCGGGCTGCTGACCGCGATGCGCACGAACACGGGCACGTCGTCGTCGTTGCGCAACTGCAGCCGGACGGTGCCGGTGCGGCTGGAGAGGGTGATGTCGGAGGGGGTGACGAGACTGACGGAAGCGGTGAGCCTGCGGAGGTCGCTGCGCAGGCCGTCGATGAACTCGGCGGTGTTGGACACGCCGGGGCTGGAGGAGATGGCGAGTGATGCGAGCCACCTGGCGCGGCGCGGGTCATCGGCGGGCAGCATCGACTGGATGGCGTCGAGTTCGCGCCGGGCCTGCTGGATGGACGTCCTCAACCCGCCGAGGGAGCGGTTGAGAGCCTCGGGGAACACGGTGGCGGGGTTCCGCTCCGTCACCACCTGGGGCCCCCCGAGGTCCTGCACGAAGAGCCCGGGCGCATTCGACAGGCTGCGCGCGGCCACAACGAGAGCGTCAGGATCCACGAGCTCGCCCGTCGAGGAGGACACGAGGAGCCGCACGTCCGCGGGGGCGGCACCGGCCGCAATCAGGTCATCGCGTTGCGAGATCACCTCGGCGGCGATGCGCACGCCGGACTGGGCGGCCGTGCCGAGCGAACCGTCGAGGGTTGCGGCGAGTTGCACATCCGTCGACATGACGGACACGAAAACCGACTCTTTCCCGGCGGGCCGGGACACAATCGCGCCGGGTTGCTCGCGCTCCACGCCTTCTGCCGCCCCCGGCATGAGGACGAGCGAGGTGATGCCCAGTTGGCCGAGGAACCCGATGGTCTGCCGGTCGAGCGGGTCGTGGGCGACCCACGTGGACCGTTGGATGGTGATGCCGGGCAGCAGCCGGTTCAGGGTGGCCTCACCCAGCCGGAACTGCTCCGTCAGCTCCGCGGACAGCCCGTCGTGCATCATCGCGACCGGGTCGACCGACGTGTAGGTGGAGGCGATGACGGACCGGCCGCGCAGGGCCGAGCGGAGACGCTCGAAGAGCTGGGCGTCGAGCGGTTCCGGGGACTCCGAGAGCGTGTCGAGCAGTTCGGGCTGGATCTGGAGGGTCACCGCAGAGCCGACCTGTTCGAGGAACGTCACGAACCGCGCGGTGTTCGACCGCGCGTCGTCGTCGAGCGTGCTCGTGCCGTCGGGTGAGTGGGTGACCGGGCCCGAGAGCTGGGCGAAGATGCTGACGGGGACGTTCGTCGGCACCGTCTCGGGGTCGCGACGGTCGATGAAGGTGAGGGTGCTGGCCAGCACGGTGTCACCGTTGCGGACCCGCACCGTGAGCGGGTACACACCGGGCTGCGCCGCGAACAGGTCGTTGCGGGTGCTCTGCGCGGTGTTGACCGTGACCGGAACCGTGAGGGTGCCGTCACCGCCACGGGGGATGCGGGTGACCCGAACGGTCGATGTGTCGATCACCCCGGGCTCGGCGAAATTGTCGGCGATGGCGCGGAACGAGTCGCGGTTCGCGACGCGACGGTGGAGGAGGAAGTCGACGGAGTCCGCATCGGCAAGGGAGGTTCCCGCCAGCGTGAACCTGGCGTTCACCGACGTGAGCACCCGGAAGGGCTGGGCGAGGATGTCCACTGTGGCCGCTGTGGCGACATCCGGCCGGTCGGCCCGTGCCGCCGAGGTGCCGGGAACGGACAGGGGAACAGCCACGGGTGCAGCCGCGAGGGCAGCCCCGACCGCCAGGGTCCGCAGGGTGCGCAGCAGCGTCACCGGTCTCCCAGGGGTCGTTCGAGCACCCGCAAACCGTAGGGCAACGGGGCGTACCCGAAGCGCTGGTACAGCCCCAGGGCGGCCTCGTTGGAGGTTTCTGTGTTGACGACCGAGGTGGAACAGCCCGATCCGGCGAGCCAGCGGTGGGCCTGGGCGAGCAGGCGTGTTGCGGTCCCGCCCCGCCTGCGGTCGGGGATCACCGCCAGACGCTGGACGAAGCCGCTGCCGGCCGTGGCGCCGGCCAGCACGAACCCCGCGGCGGTGCCGTCCACATCGCGGCAGGCCATGAGACGGGACCGTTGCGTGGCGGCACACGCCTCGTCGAACGCAACCCGGTCGAGCGCCCAGTCCGGGCCGAACGATGCCGCATCAATCCCGAGCACCTCCTCGATGTCCGTCTCCTGGCGCGCCCACCTGGTGCGGATGCGGTCGATCCGCGGGTCGGCCCCGGCGCGCGGACCGGTGGTGAGGTCGCACGAGAGGAGCACAAGGTCCTGCACGGCGGTGAACCCCGCCGCGGTGAGGTCCGCCGCGACACCCGGACCCACTGCGCCCGTCCGCACGCCCTCGAATCCGGCGCGCCGCAACGTGTCCAGCCACGTGGCGATCACGTCGGGCCGGGCGAGGGCGGTGTCCTGCCCGTGCGCCCCGGTGAGCACGAGGTGGGCCCAGCCCCTCCTCGTTGCCAGCGGCCGGGCCGACACGGTGAGCCCGCCCGACCACAGGACTGTCGGCCGGGGGTGAGGGGAACGCACCCCGAAAACCGTAGCGGTGGGCCTGCGGGCGGGGCTTGCGCACCTAGCCTTGGCGTGCCCCGCGCACCGTCATGATTCCCGCCCGTTTCGCCCCCGTTCTCCAGGAGATGGAGCCGCTCGCCAGCGTGTTCCGCCAGGCCGGACACCGGCTGTACCTGGTGGGGGGCACCGTGCGCGACCTGCTGCTCGGGGACGAGGCGAAGCCGCTGGACCAGATGGACTTCGATGCCACAACCACGGCCACCCCGGAGGAGACCAAGAAGTTGGTGGCCGGCATTGCCGACGCGGTGTGGACCCAGGGGGAGAGGTTCGGCACGATCGGGCTGAAGGTGGGCGAGAGGGTCTATGAGATCACCACCCACCGGGCCGAGGCGTACTCCCCGGAGTCCCGCAAGCCCGATGTGGTCTTTGCCCCTGACATCGAGACGGACCTCTCCCGCCGCGACTTCACCATCAACGCGATGGCGCTGGAGCTCACGGGCGACGCCCCCGTGCTGGTCGACCCGTACGGCGGCGCCGCCGACCTGATGACGCGCACCCTCCGCACCCCGCTGTCGCCGGAGGAGTCGTTCAGTGACGACCCGCTGCGCATGATGCGTGCTGCCCGCTTCATCGCCCAGCTCCAGGTTGTGCCCGAGCCCGGGCTCACGAAGGCCGTCACCGGGATGAGCGAGCGACTGTCGATTGTGTCGATGGAGCGTGTGCGCAACGAACTGGACAAGTTGATGGTGGCCGACAAGCCGAGCGCCGGCCTGTGGTTCCTGATCGACACGGGCCTCGTCGACACCTTCTTCCCCGAGATCAGCGCGATGCGCCTGGAGCAGGACCCCATCCACCGGCACAAGGACGTGCTCACGCACACGGTCGCGGTGGTGGAGAACGTGCGGCCCGACGCGTCGCCCGGGTTCGACTTCCGCATCACCCGTCTCGCCGCGTTGTTCCACGACATCGGCAAGCCGAAGACGCGGGGGTTCCGCAGCGGCAAGGGCGTGACGTTCCACCATCACGAGGTGGTCGGTGCGCGCATGACGCGCGACCGGATGCGCGCGCTGAAGTACCCGAACGAGGACGTCGACGCGGTCTCCGAGCTCGTCAACCTGCACCTGCGCTTCCACACGTACCAGATGGGCTGGACGGACAGCGCGGTGCGCCGCTACGTCCGCGACGCCGGCCCGCTGCTGGCCGAGCTGAACGTGCTCACGCGGTGCGACTGCACCACGCGCAACGAGAAGAAGGCCGCGGTGCTCGCCCGTCGCATGGACGAGCTGGAGGAGCGAATCGCCGCTCTCGCCGAGCGCGAGGAGATCGCGGCGATGCGCCCCGAGATCGACGGTGTGAGGGTGATGGAGCTGCTCGGCATCCCGGGCGGCCCCGCCGTGGGGGACGCACTCGACCACCTCATGGAGATCCGCATGGAGGAAGGTCTCATCGGCGAGGAGGCCGCCACCGCGCGGCTCCTCGCGTGGTGGGAGGAGAACAAGGACAGGGCGGGCACGCAGCGCCGCCCGAGGCGCCGCCCC
>RFZO01000125.1 GCA_009920715.1 Actinomycetota bacterium
CCTCCCCGGATCGGGTTCATCCTCGAAAACGAGATGGACTATGCGCCCTACGTTGCGCGCTCCGGCGAACCCGGCCCGCTGTTTGAGCGGCTGGTTCCCGAGGCGGTCCGCGCCTACTCTACCGATCTGGTGGACGAACTCGCCCGCGAGATCCGCCGCGCCGAGGCCGACCGGCGCCGCCGGGAGGAGCAGCGCAGCCCCGGATCGGCTACGTTATGGGGGAGGCGCGCATGAGCGACGTTGCTGTCACAACCACCGTTGACCTGAGCGGGACGATCCAGCGGCGCCTCTCTGACGCCGAACGGAAGGTGCTGCGCCGGTTCCAGACCGACGCCCTCTCCTACATCACCTCCAAGTGGCGGGGCTGGCGATACGCTGGCCGACCGGTGGGCGCGCCCCGCAACGTCTCCCTCGCGAAGTGGAAGGGCAAGATCCAGAGTACCGAGGCCAACGTCATCGGCTGCGAGATCAGCAACGCGGCGAAGGCCTGGGACACCGGTCAGCCCTACGTCGGCGCCATCGAGCGGCGGCGCGGGGCCGGTTCAGAGGCGGAGAAGGTCATCGGCGAGGTCATTGACGGCATCTGGCCGCAAGCCGTCGAGGATCTCACCCGCGCCGTCATGGCTGAACTCTGGCGCCCGGTCAAGCCACAGCGACTCCGCCGCACCAACGCCGCCGCCCCGACCGTCACCGCCGCGCCCATCATCCTATGAGGATCTGACCATGCCTGCGCCTACCAACGTCAAGGTCACCTTCACCGGGGATACCTCCCAACTGACGGCGGCGTCGAAGCAGGCGAGCGCGGCGATTGCCTCGACGGGGCAGGCGGCAGACAAGGCGGCTGCCAAGATCAAGGCGATCAGTGACGATGCCGCCGACGTTGGGGATAAGTTTGGCAAGGCGGGCGGGAGCGCGGCGAAGATGGCCGGGGCGCTGTCGCTCGTCTCCCCTGCCGCCGCCGACAGCGCCCGCAACCTCGCCGATCTGGCCGATGTCGGGGAACTCGCCGCCGAGGCCGCCGGGGCGCTCGGTCTGTCTATGTCCTCCATGCTCGCCATCGCTGCGCCCGTCGCCGTTGCCGTCGCCGCGCTCGGGGCGGTCTGGTACACCCTCAGTCAGCAGGCGAAGGCGGCGGAGGAGGCACAGAATAAGGCAGCCGAGGCCGCACAAAAGGCAGCGGAGATCGGCGCCCGGATCAATGAGAGTCAGACCAAGTGGCGCGACGCCGCCGCCATCGCCAGCGGGAAGGCGACTGAGGCCGAACTCAAACTGCGCGACGCGGTGAGCGAGGTCACAGAGGCGTACAAGCCTGCCATTGACGCCGAGCGGGCGCGACTCGACACAGCGCGGGCGACGCGGGAGGCCAACGAGCGGATCATCTCCTCCGAGGCCGCACTGACCGAGGCTGTCACTAAGAGCGGTCGCACGCGGAGCGAGGTGTTGGCGGCGGCTGCTAATGCGCGTGATACGGCTGCACAGCAGGAGGCATCGGCGACGGCGCGGCTAACAGGGCTGAACCAGCAATACACAGCGACGGTGGGCGACGCAGCGCGGGCGCTCCAGGGATCGGCAAAGGCGGAAGAGAAGAAGGCGAAGGCGACGGCTGCAAGCATCGACATGGAGAAGGCAGCGGAGGCGGCGGCGCAGGCTCGGCGTGAGGCAGAGGAGGATCTGGCGAAACTATTGGAGGAGCGACGTCAGAAGGAGGAGGAGTACGCCGCCGCCATCGGGACAATCACCGGGGAGCGCGAGGACGCCGAGCAAAGCCTCCTGACGACAGAGCAGCAGATCGAGAAGGAGCGGCAAGCAGCGCGGGCGCGGGTGCTGGCGGCGGCGTCGCAAGCCCTGGAGCTGGCGCGGGGCAACGGCATCAAAGAGGCGCAGATCCGGGAGGAGACACAGGCGGCCCTTGCGGCTATCGACGCGGAGGCGGGGCGTAATCGGCTGGCGGCCATCTCTGACCAGCAGGAACGCGAAGATGCGCTCATGGACGCCTACCGCGCCGAGACAGCAGCCAAGCAGAAGGCGGCGCAGGAGGAAGCGCGGGCGGGACTCGTAGCGTTCGCGTCGGGCGTGGTAGACCTGACTGGTCAGATCCTGATGGCAGTTGGGGACAGTTCCAGCACAGCCCTCAGTGCTGCGGTGTCTGCTGCTGCCAACGCTGCAAGCCAGATCGAGGAGACTGACCGGCTGCTCGAAGGGCTTGGGCTTGCCACTGTTGACACGGTTACCCTCACCGGGGACGCCCTGACGGAAGCCTACCGCGCTGGCGAGGTAGCCGCCGAGGATCTCACGGAGCAGCAAAAGCGGCAGATTGAATCGCAGTTGTTGGAAGAGAAGGCCGCAGCCGAGAAGTTCCAAGAGCAACAGAAGGAGGCGGCGTTAGAGGCGTGGCGGATCAACCATGCGGCGGCAGTAGCCGAGGCGCTTGTGCAAGTCCCTCTCGCCGCTACAAAGGCACTCGGATCAGCCCCGTTCCCGCTCAACGTCGCGCTTGCCGCCCTATCGGGCGCATTGGCTGCTGCGTCTGCGGCTAAGGTTGCCGCACAGCAACCCCCCTCCTTCCGAACCGGCTACATGCCTGACCAGCAGCTCGCATACATCGAGCCTGGATCGGAGATGGTCGTTCCCGCCTCCGGGGTTCAGGCGATGGGCGGGCGGCAGGCAGCAGAGCAGGCGTTCGCCGGGGTAGCGCCGAGCGGGGGCGCGCAGACCACCTATTTCACGATGGGGCATCGGGCATTCTCGGCGCTCGTTCAGGGGAGCGCGGGCAGACCCGGCCCCCTCCGGGATCTGACCATTCGGCCCGGTGCGGGTCGGCGACTGCGGCGATAAGGAGGCGACATGGCTGAGATCGTACCTGACCGGATTCGCGGGCTACTGCTCCATGACCCCCGCTTCTGCGAGGCCAACCGCGCCCTCACGACGACCGAGGCTGCCCCCACCTTCGGCACCCCGGCGGCGTCCGGCTCCACGCCCCGCGCTCGCCTGGAGGCATGGACGGGCGCCTCGGACGCGGCGGGCGGGACGGAGGGCAGCGGCTACGATGAGCGGTGGGTCGAGTGCATCCGGGCGGGCGGTTCCCTCCCCGGCTCGGGGGCGGCGCGGATCTTGTGGTCTGACGCCGATCCGGCCAGTGCGGAACAGCGCGGGTGGATGCCGCCGAAGGTGGTGATGGACTTCCAGTGGGCGCGCTACGAGTCTGCCACCCTCACCTATCACCAGCCACACGCGATCGAACTGGCCGACCGGTCGCTGTTGCTCGCCTATGTCCGCGAGGTGTCGGGCGCCTCGACCACGATCCGCTGCATCCGGGTCGCCCCGGAGTCTGCCCCCGGTTCAGAGGTGGAGATCGCCGACGACACCTATCTGACCTACGGACTGGCCGACTACGACACTGGGCCCGCGCTGGTGCAACTGCCCGATGGGCGGGTGCTGTGCTTCTACCTGACCCGGCGTAACAGTATCCTCCTGATGAACGTGCGCGCCTCTGAGGACAACGGCGCGACTTGGGTGCAGACCGTCAAGGAGGCGGGCGGGTTCGCGCTGACCGGGATCACCGCCTCGGCGGGGCTGCGGGTCGTGTACCACGGTGGCTACCTGACCTGCGTTGTCCAGATCGCGGCGAACCAAGCCTACCACTACGCGAGCGCCGACATGGGCGCGTCATGGTCGGCGATCAGCGGCGATAGCCCCCTCAATGCGCGGGGCGCTTGTCTGGTTGCCCTCCCCGATGGCGGCGTCGGGATGTTGTACGTCGAGGACTCGCATACCTACCTGCGGTTCACCACGAAGTCAGGGCCGTTCGCCCCCTTCAACACGACCTCGTACATCCGGCTCGTCGTCTCAACAGCGTTCAATATCGCCGTCGATATCGACAACGAGCGCGCCTACATCGCCGCCTGTGTCGCGCAGGATGGGTCGATATATTGCGCGTTCCGCTCCTCCGGCTCCTCGCCGGGATGCCGGATCAAACTGATCCGCTTCAACCCGATCCCGACTGCTGACTCATCCTCTGGCTACTCGACGGATCTACTCTGGGAGGACATCGAGGCCGCCGCCGCATCCTGGGATAGCGAACCCCTGACCTGGGGCGATGACAACGAGCGCATGATCGGCCTCACCCTCGCCCCGCACCTCGGCGGGCTGCGGCTGATCAGCGGCTACGAGGGGAGCGTTGGGGCAAAGACGGGTAGCCTCGGGATGCTCACCCTCGGCGGCTGGTCAACGCAGGTTGTGTCCGGTGTGACGTTCGGCATGTACAACGACGCGACGCAATACGGGATCGCATACGTCCCCTTCACCCTCGCCTCTCTGGTAGCAGGCTGGACGCGCACCGGGGCGAGCGTCGCCACCCTGACCTCGACGGGCTACAACCAGTCATTCGCCGGGGCCGCGACGGACTATTACAGCGTGACGGGCGGGGACTCCGGCTATCTGTTCGCGCTGTTCACCCATACGCAAGCCTCGGGCGGTAGCCTGACCGCCGATGACTCCTTTGTTCACGCGCTCTGTACGGACGGGGCGACGACCGAGCATAACGTCAAGATCCGGTTCTCCTCGACCGGGGCGCGCATGGTTGACCTCAACAATGCCAGTGCGACCCTCGGGTCTGACCTGTCTGGGCTGACGGCGGGGACGGCCTACAACTTTATGATCTACATGAACCTTGATACGGTTTATGTCTGGTAGTCGCACACTACGCCGATCCGGTGGTGATCTCGCACTCGACGGTCATCGGCATCACCGGGCGCCCCCTCGGGACGCTCCCCGTCTATGTCTCGGCGGGGCTGTCGGTGCGGGCAACGCGGGCGCCGGTCATGGGGGGCGATCTCTGGCAGATCCCGCTCCGCTATGGCTACGGCGCCGACACCCTCGATCCGCTCATCCAGTCCTCTCCCCGGCGGGGCTGGCGCAGCACCGCGACGACGGCGCAGATCATCAAATGGGACATGGGGACAACCGCCCCCTTTGATTGCCCCGCCATCGGCCTGCATGTGAGCCGACCCCTCTGTGAGACGGTGACTCTCCAGGGGAGCGCCAACGACTCGACATGGACAGACCTGATCACGCTGGACACGACCGAGGGGTTAGCCGCGCTCGACTTCACCCGCTCCGGCGACACGATCCGGCGCAACGGCGGGGACACTTCGGCGACCTATGTCCAGATGGACGAGCTGGTGGGCGGCTATGTCGTGCTGACCTCCGGCGGCACAGACTACGTCCGGCCCATCCTCTCCAACAGCGAGGGGGTGTGGCGGGCAACGGGGCGGCAACTATCGATCCGCATCGACGACCCCAACGGGACGGCCCCGGCCTCGGGCAAGGTGGCGATCATCCGGCCAGCCGCGACCCGGATCGCGTGGGCGGTGACGACCGGCTACCGGTACTACCGGCTGAACGTGGCGGCGCTGACGCAGGATGCAGACAGCCCCGGATACCTCGCCCTCGGCGCGGTGACGGTCGGGCCGTTGCTGGTGTTTGGTCGCCAGTACTCGCAGGGGCGCACGGTCAGCGCGTCCATCGGGCAGGAGGTGACAACGCTCACGAACGGGGCGCGCTCCGTCCAAAACCTCGCCCCGGTGCGGCGGGCGGTCGAGTTCTCATGGGCCGAGGCGAACATCAACACGGATCAGCTCTACGCGGCGATCCCGGCGCAGGACTACGTTGCTGCTGTCACCTCGGGATCGGCGCTCGCCTCTCGACACAGTGACGGGCTGATCGAAGGCGCGCTCCGGCGGCAGGTCGGGGCGCGGCTGCCTGTCGTCTACCTCCCCTCCCTGGCCTATGAGGCGGCGGGTTCATCCGTCCTGATCCGGGAAGGGCAGATGTACGGGTCGCTGATCTCGGATGTCCACACCCGCGTTGCTGCGCTTGGGAACGAGACAGAGGACGAGCTTGTCACCATCGGCACGGT
>RFZO01000126.1 GCA_009920715.1 Actinomycetota bacterium
GGTGCGCGCCTCGTCGACGTGTCGTCCGACGTCGGAATCGACAGTCTTCTCGCCGGGGCCGACGTGCTCGTCCCCGCCCCCGGTGTCCCGCCGCACAGCCGTGTCATCCGGAGGGCCGCGGAGACGGGGGTGCCGGTGAGGTCAGAGATCGACATCGCCCACGACTGGGAATCCGCACGCCCGACCGGGGCCCGCCCCGTGCTGGGGATCACGGGCACGGACGGCAAGACCACGACCACCATGCTCACCGCCGCATTGCTGCGCGGGGGCGGACTGCGGGCCGAGGAGGTCGGCAACACCGACATCCCGTTCATGGCCGCGGTCGACGACCCTGCAGTCGACGTCTTCGTGGTGGAGTGCTCGAGCTTCCGCCTGCACTTCACCGAGACCTTCCGCTGCGACGCCTCCACATGGCTGAACCTCGCGCCGGACCACCTCGACTGGCATCCGGACCTCGGTCACTACGCCGCGGCGAAGGAGAAGATCTGGGCTCACGTCCGCCCGGGCGACGTCGCCGTCGTCCCGCACGGGAACGACCTCATCGGACGCGCGGCCGCCCGCTCGGCCGCCCGTGTGGTCACGTTCGGTCTCGACTCCGGCGACTACCGGGTCGAGTCCGGTCAGCTCGTCGGTCCGTCCGGTGCCCTGTGCGACGCGCGGGCGATGTGGAGATCGATGCCGCACGACATCACCAATTCCCTCGCCGCCGCCGCGCTCGTGCTCGAGACCGGTCTCGTGCCTGCCGGGACGGTCGCGGGTTCGCTCGCGTCTTTCTCCCCGGCCCACCACCGGATCGAGTACGTGTGCACCCACGGCGGGTCGCGGTGGTTCGACGACTCGAAGGCCACGAGTCCCCACGCGGCCCTCACCGCCATCCGCGCGTTCGACCGGATCGTCCTCATCGCGGGCGGCCGCAACAAGGGACTGGACCTGACCGGGATGGCCTCCGAGCCGGGCCGCATGCACGCCGTGGTTGCCATGGGCGACGATGCCGCACTCGTCGAGGAGGCATTCCGCGGGGTCTGTCCCGTGCGCACCGCCGGGTCAATGGAGGAGGCCGTGGCGCTGGCGGCAGGACTCGCCGAACCGGGGGTGGACGTGCTCCTCTCGCCGGGATGCACCAGTTACGACTGGTACACGAACTACAACGAACGGGGAGACGACTACCAGCGGAGCATCCGCAGGCACTTCGGGGAGGAGGCAGCACGATGAGCACGACCGAGCCGCGGCGGGTCACGCCGTCGATCGCCGACCGCCGGAGGGACATGCTCCACCGCCTCGGGCTCGACGAGAAGCACAGGATGCCGCTGAAGCCGCCGACCACCGCCTTCTACGGCATCCTCGTGGTCGTGTCCCTCTTCACCGCGCTGGGGCTCATCATGGTGCTGTCGTCGTCGTCGATCACCAGTCTCCATTCCGGCGAGTCCGCATGGAGGTTGTTCCGTCGCCAGACGCTCTGGGCCCTCGTCGGGGTGGGGGCGATGTGGGCGGTCTACAAGATCCCGTACCAGAACTGGCGCCGTCCGAAATGGCTGCTCCCGATCATCCTGTCGTCGCTCCTGCTCAATGCCGTCGTGCCCGTCGTCGGTCGCGACATCAACGGGGCGCGGGCGTGGTTGCAGTGGGGTGCGTTCCGCCTGCAGCCGTCCGAGTTCATGAAGATCGCAACCATCATGTACTGCGCGCACTACCTCACCCGCCGGCACCGCTACGTGGCGGTGAAGGAGGAGGTCCTGAAGCGCATGCTCATCGTGATGATCGTCACGTGCTCGCTCTGCGTGGCACAGAAGGACTTCGGCACGGCGCTCGTGTTCGCGTCCATCATCCTCGTGATGATGCTCATCATCGGCGTGCCCATGACCCAGATGGCCGCCACGGTCGGGCTGGTGGGTGCCCTTGGCATCCTCGTCCTCACGCAAGCCGACAACGCCAGCCGCCGCCTCCTCGCCTTCACCGACCTGGAGGGGACCAAGAGCCTCGACGGGTACCAGGTGTACCAGGCGCTCCTCAGCATCGCGAACGGCGGGCTGGGCGGCACGGGCATCGGGTCGGGCACCAGCAAGTGGGGCTACGTGCCGCTCGCCTACAGCGACTTCATCTTCGCTGTCATCGCCGAGGAACTCGGAATGGTCGGGACCGTTCTCGTCGTTGCCGGCTTCGTGGCGCTCGTGTACTTCGGGGTGCAGACGGCGCTCGGGGCGCGGGACATGCACGGCGCCCTGCTCGCGGGCGGCATCTCCGCGTGGTTCGCGTTCCAGGCCATCATCAACATCGGCGGGATCATCGGCGTCATGCCCATGACGGGACTGACGCTTCCCTTCATGTCGTACGGGGGGTCGTCGTTGATGGCCACGCTGGTGGCGTCGGGTCTTCTCCTCAACGTCGCGCGTCACGTCAAGTAGGCGTGCGGTGACCTTCGCAGTCGTCACCGGAGGGGGCACGAGCGGCCACGTCATCCCCGCCATGGCCGTGCTCGAGGCCCTAGTCGACGCTGGCCACGAACCGTCGGAACTCGCGTATGTGGGCAGCAGGCGGGGTGTCGAGTCGTCGATGGTCCCCGCACTCGGCGTCCGGTGCGCGTTCCTCCCCGTGTCCGGGCTGCAGAGGTCGGTGTCGCCGCGCTCCCTCCTGGCCAATGTCGCGTTCCCGTTCCGGCTCCTCGCGGCGACGCGGGGTGCGAGGCGGTTGCTGAGGGAATGGTCACCGCGCGTCGTCGTGTCCGTCGGTGGCTACGCCAGCGAGCCGGCGGCCCGTGCGGCGGTTGCCGCGGGCGTGCCCCTCGTCTGCATCAGCTACGACATGGTCCCCGGGCTCGCCACCCGGCGCCAGGCGCGCCGGGCCGCCGCGTGCGCCGTGGCGTTCGAGGGATCCGGTCTTCCGCGCGCCGTCGTGACGGGTGCGCCGGTGAGACGGGCGGTGCGCACCATGCAGACCGCCGAACGGCGCGCCGCCGTGCGTGCGGCGATGGGCATCGATGATGACTGCCTTCTGGTCACGGTGGTGGGGGGATCGCTCGGTTCGGCGGCGCTGAACTCCGGTGTGCCCGCGATCGTCGCGTCGCTTGCGGCTGCGGGAGTCGCCGCGCGCGTGGTCCACATCACCGGTCGTCGTTATTCGGGTGGTGCGGCCGTTCCCGGCGCCGGCACGGTGACCGTTCGGACGCTCCCGCACGAGGACGACATGCCGTCGCTGCTGGCGGCGACCGACGTGCTGGTGAGCAGGGCCGGTGCGAGCACGGTCGCCGAGATCGCCGCCATCGGTGTTGCGTCTGTGCTGGTTCCGTGGCCGGCGGCGGCCGATGACCACCAGACCCGCAACGCCGGGTGGCTGGGCGACGCGGGTGCCGCATCCGTCGTGCGTGAGGGGCCCGATCTCGCGGCCGACGTCGCGGCCGAGGTCCTCCGGCTCGCAGGTGACCCTGCCGCGCGGCGTGCACTCTCGTCATCGGCGAGGTCGATGGGCGGGTTGCACCGCGGAAACAGCCTCACGGAACTGATCACGGACGCCGCTCTCGCCTGACGGCGGGGTGGAACAATGGTGGGTCCATGACACCGGCCGAACCAACGACAGGCGAGACGGTCGACCTCTCGGTGCCGCGACGGTTCCACATCGTCGGGGTCGGCGGTCCCGGGATGAGCGCCGTCGCGATCCTCCTCGCGCGGATGGGGCACACGGTCACGGGTTCGGACCTGCACGACACGCAGGGGACCGCTGCGGTGCGCAGGTGCGGGGTGGACGTGCGAATCGGGCACGACCCGTCGCACGTGTCAGGCGCCGACTGGGTCGTGTACTCCACGGCCGTTCCCGCCGGCAACGTCGAGCTCGTCGCCGCACGGGAGGCGGGCATCCCGGTGGTCCACCGTGCGGCCGCCCTCGCCGCGGTCACCGCCGCGCACAGGTCCATCGGTGTCGCCGGCACACACGGCAAGACCACCACCTCCTCCCTCCTCACCGTGATGCTGCGCGGCGCCGGGCGCGACCCGTCCTTCGTGATCGGGGCCGAGGTGCTGGGGCTCGGCACCGGCGCGGAGAAGGGTGCCGACGGGACGTTGGTGGTCGAGGCGGACGAGAGCGACGGCACGGCGGCTGCACTGGTGCTGCACTCCATGATCCTCACGAACGTCGACGTGGACCACCTCGACAGGTTCGGGGACCTCGATGCGATCGAGGACGAGTTCGTGCTCATCGCGTCGCGCCTCGGGGGGACGCTCGTCGTGTGCGGCGACGACCCCCGCGCGGTCTCGGTCGCGCGCCGGAATCCCTCAGTGCGCACCCTCACGTACGGTTCCGGGCCGGGCAACGACGTCACGGTCTCCGAACCCGTGCCCACCGCGGAGGGGGTCCGCTTCACCGTGTCGTCCCGCGACGACGCGGCCGACGTGGTGCTGCCGCTCCTCGGCGAGCACAACGCGCTCAACTGTGCGGCGGCGATGACCATGGCCGGCTCGATGGGTGTGCCGTTCGCCGAGTGCGCCCGCGCGGTTGCCGGGTTCGCCGGCGTCGACCGGAGGTTCATCGAACGGGGCACGGCGCGCGGCGCGTTGCTGATCGACGACTACGCGCACCTCCCCGCCGAGATCGACGCCACACTCCGCGCGGCGCGGACACATCCGGGTCTCACGGGGAGGCTCGTCGCGGTGTTCCAGCCGAACAGGTTCCACCGAATCGCCACGATGGCCGGCGACTATGCGGGGTGCTTCTCGTCGGCCGACGAGGTGTTCATCACGGACGTCTATGCGTCGGGCACCGAGCGGATCGAGGGTGTGACCGGTCTGCTTGTGGCGGATGCCGTGCGCACGCGCCACACAAGCGTCGTCTGGGCGGAGACGCGGGGGGAACTGGTGGAGCAGGTGCTGCGGGTGCTGGGCCCCGGCGACATCTGCGTGAGCATGGGGTGCGGCGACATCTCCGCGTTCCCCGACGAAGTGCGGTCCGCCTCGTGAGCGCCCGGGCGTTCGACGCAGCGGAGGTCGCGGCTGAGTTCGGCTCGGCGGGTCTTCAGGCATCGGTTGACGCACCGTTCGGTGAGCTCACCACGTACGGCGTGGGCGGGAGGGCCGCCGTGATGGTGGAGGTCGTCTCCGCCGCGGACGCAGTCGCCGCGGGGCAAGTCATGTCACGACTTCCGGGGACTCCGGTGTTCGCGCTCGGCAACGGCAGCAACACGCTGGTCGCCGACGGCGGTTTCGGGGGCGTGGTGGTGCGCACGCGCCCGCCGCGCGACCCCGCAGCGATGACCGTGCGGATGGTCGACGGCACCGTCTCGGTGGGGGGCTGGATGCCGCTTCCCGTCCTCGCGCGCCGCTCGGTTGCTGCCGGTGCGCGCGGACTCGAGTGGGCCGTCGGGGTGCCGGGCACCGTGGGCGGCGCGGTTCGGATGAACGCGGGGGGTCATGGCGCCGAGATGGTGGACTCCCTCGTGTCGGTGCGCGTGGTCAGCATCAGGACGGGTGTCAGTGTCGAGGTCGCGGCAGGCGAACTGGGTCTCCACTTCAGGGAACCGCGCGGTGATCACGACAGCGAGGGGGAGCTCGCCGCCGTGGTCACCTGGCGCAGGGAACACCAGCCGGGCGGACGTAATGCGGGGTCGGTGTTCGTGAATCCCTCGTCGGGCGAGGGGAGCGCGGGGGCCCTGCTCGACGCCGCGGGGATGCGCGGGCGCACCGTGGGGTCCGCATCTGTGTCCGAGAAGCACGCGAACTTCATCCAGTCCGGCAACGGCGCGACCGCGGATCAGATTCTCGTGCTGATGGGTGAGATGCAGGACGCCGTCCGCGAACGCACCGGCATCACCCTCCGCAGCGAGGTGCGGATGGTCGGCTTCGACGCGCAGTCGACGGCCCGTTTCGCGGCGGGGCACGATGCCCCCGCGGTGACCGGCGCGCGGGAACACCTGCGGGACCTGTT
>RFZO01000127.1 GCA_009920715.1 Actinomycetota bacterium
GTTCGCCTGGATGAAGGACGCGGCCTCCCGCGGGTCGACACCGTCCACGAGGAACCCGAGATCGACCCACCGCTGAAAACTCGCGGCGAGCCTGTCGTTGATCTCCGTCTGCATCTCGGCAAGTCTCCGCTCGAGGCTGCTGCGGTAATGGCTGGCCGCAAGGACCATCACACGGTTCCACCTCGTCGACTCGGACTGGAGGGCGATCGCGTCCACGAGCGGACGCACCACCGCGCGGGCCTGCTCCACCGTGGTGACGGACTCCATTGCGGCGATTGTGCGGTCGATGTTGCCCACGACCTCGCGGAAGAAGATCTCCAGACTGGCGACCTCCACCAGTCCGTCACGGTCCGTGAAATGCAGGTACAGGGAACTGCGCGAGATCCCGGTCCGTTCGATGATCTGCTCGATGCGGAAACCGCGCTCACCGTTCTCCAGCAGGCACTCGACCGCGGCCTCGAGAACCGCGTCGAGGTCGGGTTCGCGGCGCGGTGCACGCTTCCGGGGAGCGGTCTTCTTCGCGGTCACGCGCCGATTCTACGGCGCATGCCCGCCGTGCCCGTCGACCGCGGCAACCGTTCGCGCGTGGAGGTTTACTTCATCCCGAGGATGCGGCCTAGCTTGGCGCGGCGACCCGAACGTGACGTCGGGATTCCCGTGGCACGGGCGAACTTCCGCTTCGCGGAGGTGATCCCGAGCGCGCGCTTCCATGAGAACGTGAGACCTGGACCGAGCTTCATGCCGACACCCTAACCGTTAGCCTCGCGGGTCGATGACCGGCAACGACCGCCCGATGAGGCCACTCGAGACCGCGGATTTCGCACGGCTCGCCGTGCTCCAGAACACCGTCAACTCGGCCGCCGGCTGGCACATGGTGACGTCCGCCGAGGAACTGGAGGACGAGATCAGCGCGCCATACGTGTCGCTGCCGTCGGACGGCCGCTGCATCGAGGCCGACGGCGTGCTCGTCGGCTACGTCCACACGTACATGGTGGACTCCACGGAACGGGAACTGCGCTGCCACGTGTTCGGCGGCGTGCACCCGGACCACCGCCGCAGGGGTCACGGCACCGCCCTGCTCGGGTGGGCAGTGGCGCGGGCTCTCGAACAGCTCGGGTCGAACCCGCTCGGGCTCCCCACAGCGGTGCGGGTGGAGTCGATGGCCGGCGACTCGGCCACCGAGGCGCTTCTCGCCTCCCACGGCTTCGTCCCGGTGAGGTGGTTCAACGATCTCCGCCTCGCCCTCAATGCGGCACCGCACCTCGACCCGAACGCCGGGGTCACCGTTGCGCCGTGGGACCCCGGTCGCGGCGAGGAGCTGCGGACCGTGAAGAACGACGCCTTCCGGGACCACTGGGGTTCCACACCCACGTCGACTGAGGGCTGGGCGCAGATGACCGGCGGCTTCGGCGCCCGCCCCGACCTGTCGTTCATGGCGCTCGAGGGTGAACGGATTGTCGGGTTGCTCCTCTCGCACCGTTATCCCGACGATGACGCCGTCATCGGTGGACGGTACGGCTGGGTGGACAAGATTGCGACACTCCGGTCGCACCGGGGACGCGGCATCGCCACGGCGCTTCTCGGCGCCGCAATCGGCGCGTACGCGCGGGAGGGCCTCACCCACGCGGCGCTCAACGTGGACACCGGCAACCCGACCGGCGCGTTCGGTCTGTACACGCGGCTCGGGTTCGAGCCGTTCCGCGGCGCGGTCATCCACGAACTGACGCGCGGCGCCTAGACGAAGCGGGCGAATCCCTCGAAGGGCATGCGCTCCGAGCGCAGGGTGTTGACGGGAGCGGACTCGTTGACGTGACCGATTGCCATGCCGCAGAACAACATCTCGTTCTCCGGCGCGCCGCAGAAGGTGCTGACTGCCTTGTGCTGGATCGACCAGAACTCCTGTGCGCACGTGCCGAGTCCGCGCTCCACCGCCAGCAGCATGAGCGTCTGCAGGTACATGCCGAGGTCGCTCCACTGCGGCAGGCCCATGTTGCGCTCCACGAAGCAGAACACCGCGGCCGGTGCGCCGAAGAAGTCCAGGTTGCGGCCCATCTGTGCGAAGCGGGCAGCCTTGTCGTCGCGCGCGATGCCGAGCGTGGCGTACATCTGCTCACCGATCGCGAAGCGGTTGGTGCGGTACGGCTCCTGCAGGTCCTTCGGGTAGATGTCGTACTCCGGCGCCTCCACGGGGGGCTCCGTCGCCATGTACTCGCGCATGCGGCGCGTTCCGTCCGCGTCGAGCACGTAGATCCGCCAGGGCTGGACGTTCCCGCCGCTCGGCGCCCGGGCAGCATCCTCCACCAGGGCGCGCAGCACGGCGGGGTCGACGGGAGTGTCGAGGAAATCGCGCACCGACATGCGCTTGTTGACGGCATCAATCACGTTCATCCCGTTCACCGTACCCAGCGGCGCGGCACGCGGGCGTGTCGTGGCTACTCGCCGGTGGAGCCGTCGATCGCCTCGCGGATGAGGTCAGCGTGGCCGTTGTGGCGCGCGTACTCCTCGATCATGTGCACGAGTATCCAGCGCAGGCTCGGCGACTCGCCGCTGTCCCAGGTGCGCCGTGCGAGTTGGTCCATGCCGCCGCGCGCGAGGGCCTCTGCCACACGGGCCCGCGAGGCTTCCACCGAGGCCGACCACAGCCGACGCAACTCGTCGGGCTCGTCGTGCGCCGCCGAGTTCCACTCCCAGTTGCTGTCCGCCGACCAGTCGACGCTCCGCCAGGGCTCCGCTCGCTCGGCGTCGTGCAGGAAGTGCGAGAACCAGTGGTCCTCCACCCACGCGAGATGCTTCATGATCCCGCCGAGAGTCATGGAGGATGCGGCAACCCGCGTGGCGAGACCGTCCGCGCCCAGTCCGCGGCACTTCCACTCGAAGGTTGCGCGCTGGAAGTCGAGGAAGCCGAGCAGCGTGTCGGTCTCGTCGACCGCCGGCTCGGGCTCGGGCCGGCCCACGTCATCTATCACCGCGTCACCGTCCGCCTGCCCCGAGAGAGGCCATGTCCGCCTCGTCGGTGGTCACCGTCCCGCCGCGGCAACCCGGGGTGCGGTGCCAGTGCCAGTACATGTTCGTGTGGGCGATCACCGACGCGGCCGGGACGGCCACACCGTCCCACTCGGCGTCGTTCGTGGTGTGGGCGTCAGCCACGAGAAGTGCGTCGTAGCCGCGGGCCACCGCCCCGTGCAGCGTGGAACGGACGCAGAAATCGGTCTGGGCCCCGCCACGAGGATCCGGCCGACGCTGCGCGAGGCCAGCACCTCGCCGAGTGTCGTGGCCTCGAACGAGTCACCGAACGACTTGTGCACCACCGGCTCGTCCGCCGCCGGTGCGAGGGCGGGGGCAATCTGCCAGCCCGGCGTGCCGCGCTCCAGCTCGTCGTCGGAATGCTGCACCCAGACCACGGGCACTCCCGCCGCACGGGCACGGTCGACCAGCGTTCCGATGCGCGCCACGACCCCGTCCCTGTCGTGGGCTTGCTCCACCACGGCGACCTGGACATCAATCACGACGAGTGCCGTGGCGGTCCGTCCCTCGAGTGTGCTCATCCCCCGAACCTACAACCGGAGACCGTCACGGACGACGTGCGAACCGCATCACGAGGCAGTCATCGTCGCCGAATCTCCGCGGCCCCTCGTGGACGAACCCGAACCGCTCGTAGAAACGGATGGCACCGACATTCGACTCCAGTGGATCGATGAGCACCGAGGTCGCACCGTGCGCACCGAAACATCGCTCGACAGCCTCACGCATCATCAGGGTGCCGATGCCCCTGTTCCGGTCACCCGCATCACCGATCCAGATGTCGATTGCCCACGCGCCCGGGTCGACTCCGTCGCCCCAGTAGTGGGTCTCCTCGCGTGCGGCATCGATGAGCACGGTGACCCCGACGGGCCGGCCGTCCTCCTCCGCCACCAGGATCTCGCGCCACCCGACGGAACGGGGAACCTCCGCGGCCCAGTCGAACTCATCGTCGTCACCTCCCGATGCATCCACGTCGGGATCGGAGTCCCACCGCACGAGGGTCTCCACGTCGGCCACCGTCGCCGGGCGGAGCCGAACATGACCTGTCCCACCCCTGCGATCGTCCACGCGGTCATCTTGCCACCGACGGTGACAACGCGGCAGGGCACGCTCACTAGCGTTGTCACGTGGACACCTTCTCACTGCGCAGTCTCGAGCAGTCCGACGCGGGGTGGATAGCGGACGCATGCTCCGACACCGAGATCCAGAGGTGGACCCTCGTTCCCCGCCCCTACACGCCCGCACATGCGGAGCAGTTCGTGCGTGACCGCGCCGGGGAGCTGGCGGTGTGGGTCATCACCGACGGCCGGGAGTCCCGCGGTGCCGGCGTGGTCAGCATCCACCGGATCGAGGACGGGTCCGCCGACATCGGGTACTGGGTCGCACCCTGGGCCCGGCGTCGCGGTGCCGCGAGCGCGGCCGTGCGGCTGGTGGTGCGCGAGGCATCGACCATGTCCGGTGTGCGTCGTGTGAGCGCGCTCATTGCGGAGACGAACGTCGCCTCGCGGCGCGTGGCCGAGTCCGCCGGCCTCACCCCGGCGGAGGATGACGCGGGCACATGCCCCGACGGGGCCACGCAGGTCCGCGCCGTGCGCCACGTGCTCGATCTCTGACGGGCCGGTTCGCTCACCGCCTGCGCACGACGAGGCAGAACTCGTTCCCCTCGGGGTCGAGCAGCACCGTGAACCAGTTCGTCGGTTCCTCCACGGTCGTGCCGTTCACCGTTGCCCCCGCGGACACGGCGGCGGCAACTGCCGACCCCATGTCCGCCACCTCGACATCGAGATGGACCCTGTTCTTCACCGCCTTCGACTCGGGCACCTTCTGGAACCCGAGGTTCCCGAGGATGGGCACGTGGCGCAGGGCCACCCAGTCCCCGCTCTCGGTTCGCGGGTCGATCTCACCACCGGCAACCGCCATCCAGAAACGGGCGAGCGACGCCGGGTCGGCACAGTCAATGGTGACAGCGAGAACCTCCCCGATCGGCATGCGCCGACGATACCGAGGCGTTCCCCACCCCGGCCAGGAACCAGACAGTTGATTTTTGTTACATGAAATCTGTATCATGTGTTTATGCCATCGCGACGCCCCCCGTCCGCACGGACCCCCGGCTGGACCTTCCTCACCAACCATTCCCACGTGCTCATCTGCATCGCCCAGCGTCCCGACATCCGCCTCTCCGAGGTGGCCACGCTCGTCGGCATCACCGAACGGGCCGTCCACCGCATCGTCCACGAGCTCTCCGACGAGGGGTACCTGACCGTCGAGAAGGATGGCCGCCGCAACGTGTACACAATCGACCTCGCGCGCCCGCTGCGTCACCCGCTCGAGTCGGGACACGCGATCAAGTCTGTTGTCGCCCCGCTGCTCAGGAAGGCCCGCGCATGATTGCCGCATCCCTCGCCGACAGCCTGCTCACCGCGCCGGTGATCGCCTTCCTCGTCGCCCTCGTGGCCACCCTTGCGAAGTTCGAGGTGCGGCTGCCCGAGTCGCTGTACCCGATCCTGTCCACCTTCCTGCTCCTCGCCATCGGCCTGAAGGGCGGGAAGGCACTCGCCGCGGCGTCACCCGGCGACATCTGGAAGCCGCTTGTCGCATCGCTCGTGCTCGGCGTCGTCACCCCGCTCGTCGCCTTCACCATGTTCAAGGTCCTCAACAGGCTGGACACCGTGAACTCGGCCGCCCTCGCCGCCCACTACGGCTCGGTCTCCGCCGTCACGTTCACCGTCCTGCTCTCCTCGCTCGACACCCGCGGGATCGACTACGAGGGATTCGTCGCCGGCCTCCTCGCGGTGCTCGAGATAGTCGGCATCATCGTGGCGTTGTTCCTGGCCCGCGGATC
>RFZO01000128.1 GCA_009920715.1 Actinomycetota bacterium
TCGGCCCCGGCCTACCTGCCCATCAAGAACGCCGCTGGCACGGTCTACTACATCCCCGTGTACACCACCATCGCGTAAGGGTGCCAGATGTCCTGGACTAACGTAAGGGCTGCTTATCTGCCGACGGTCAATACGACCAGTTCGCAGATAATCAACCATCCCACGCGACTGCGCGCGCTCTGGATGCATTGCGAGACCTCGGGCACCCTTACGTGCTACGATGCCTCGGCTGCAACCTCCGCCACCGGTCCCATCACGATGCAGATTGCACTGCCGCACGATGCAGGTGCGACACCGGGCACGCAGTCCCTCCTCCTCCCCAGCGCTGGCATTCGTCACGAGATCGGCATGTTTGTCGTAGTCTCCACGACCGGCCAAGCGCGCCTAACCTTCTTCTACGATTGAGGTCCGCCATGGCCACCATGAAGGGCAAGGGTGCTGCCGTCAAGGGCACCAGCTACCAGAACAAGTTCGAGCAGCCGCCCGTCTACACGATGCCGGTCACCAAGCGCATCGAGATGCCGGCCAAGAATGCCCCGCGCTACGCCAAGGGTGGTTCCGTCTCTCGGGGGATGGGTTGCACCTCCAAGGGCGGCGACTACAAGATCTACTGAGGTCACCATGAAGAGCGGACTCAGGGGCGGAAAGCCTCGCGACATGGCCACGATGTCCCACGGGGGCATGACCTCCCGGGGTGCTGGTGCGGCCCAGCGTGGCTACAACTACGACGTGTACCGCAAGGGCGGCAAGGTCAAGAAGTACGCCGAGGGCGGCAAAACCGTCAAGGAGTACGGCACGTCCCGGGGCACCGAGTCGATGCCCGAGTGGGATGTCCCGCAGTACTCCTTCTCCGACCTCTTCGGGCGCAAGAAGACCGAGGCTCCCACCCCCAAGCCTATTTCCGAGGAGCGTCAGGAGGGCATCGACGCCGCCAAGGAGGCAGGCTATCGGGAGCCCATTCGGGCCAAGGCCGAGGATCTGCCTGCGCCGTCCCGCCCCACCCCGAGTCAGCAGCGCCGCAGGGCAGCCATGACTCCTCCGCCTTCGAGGGCTGCCCCCGTCAACCTCCTGACCGGCGAAGATGAGCTTGGGGGGCGTAGCGATCTTCGGCTCAATCCGGCCCAGCGGGCTGCGGCGGAGCGTCGGTATGGCCGCGCCACCCTCGACCCCGACTCCTTCATGAATCGGATGCGTAGGGCCATCAACCCAGATGCAATGCAGGGTCGAATCCGTGAGTCTTCGGGCCTGGCCCGCGCGAAGGGCGGCACGATCCCCAAGTATGCCAAGGGCGGCGGCGTGAAGATGGCTTCGGGCGGTTCCTGCCGGGGCATGGGTGCTGCCACCAAGGGCGGCAAGTACACCATCAAGTAAGCCATGGCAACCTCCGGGACTACCTCCTTCTCCCTCCCCCTTGACGAGTTGCTTGAACAGGCAACCCTTCGGGTTGGGGGCGAGCCCACTCTCGGTACCGAAGCCCGGGTGTCCCGGCGGGCTTTGGACCTCCTCTTCACCGACCTGCAGAACCGAGGGATCCTCCTCCACACCCTGGAGCAGGTCCTCGTCACCCTCACGTCGGCGGTGGCCACCATCTCCTGCAGCACCGACACCCTCGACCTCCTCGATGCCGTGGTGCGCCGCAACGGCACCGACCTCATGATGACCCGCCTGGGTTACGGCGAATACCTCGACATTCCCCGCAAGACGCAGCAGGGCCGACCCACCCACTACTTCGTCAACAGGCAGCGCGAATACCCGCTCATCTACGTGTGGCCCGCGCCCGAAAATTCCACGGACATCCTCGTCTACTGGAAGATGCGCTTCGTGCAGGATGCCGGGAAGCTCTCCAATGACCCCGACATGCCCCGCCGCTTCTGGCCCGCCCTCGTCGCAGGCCTCGCCTACTACCTGGGCCTCAACCGTGGGATGCAGTTCCCCATGGATCGCCTGGCGATGCTCAAGGCGGAGTACGAAGACCAACTCCTCCATGCTACCGACGAGGACAGGGAGCGCGCCACCCTCCGTATAGTGCCACGCTACAGGTACTGACATGGGCAACTTCGCCTCCGGCAAACACAGTTGGAGCTTGTGCGACAGGTGCGGTTTTCGCTACCGCTACCTCCAGATCCGCAATGAGCCGGGTACCCGCTGGCGCGTCTGCAGCACTTGCAACGACGGCGAATTCAACTTGATGACCCACCCGCAGAACCGTCCTCCGCCCGTCTATCCCGACCCGCAGGCCCTGCGCTACCCGCGTCCCGATGTGCCCCTGGCCATCAACTACAACCAGACCGATGAGCAGCAACTCCCGCTGGATGACGGCGGACCCGGAGGTTCTTGATGACCATTGTCAACGCCAACCGCGTCCGCGAGAACACCACGGGAAATGGCACGGGGGCCCTCGCCCTCCTGGGGGCCGTTCGCAACTTCCAGACCTTCAGCGCGGGGGTGGGCAACGGCAACCAGTGCTACTACGCCATCACCCACCAAACGGCAAACGAGTGGGAAGTGGGCCTCGGCACCTTCACCCTCTCGGGTGGCATCCCCTACCTGGCGCGCAACACCGTCTATAGCTCCTCCAACGGCAACACCCTTGTCGACTTCTCCTCGGGCACCAAGCAGGCCGCCGTGGTCTACCCCGGCACCCAAATCGACACCATCGCCTCCAATGTGGGAGTGGCGGCGGGGTATGCCAACGACGCCCTCACCTACTCCAACCTGGCCTCCACAGCCGCAGTCAACGCCAACATCTACCGGGTGAGTGCAGCCGCCGATGCCTCCCTCGCCGGGGTGTACGCCGCCGCTGCTTCGGCCTCCTATGTAGATGCCGCGAGTGCTGCGGATCGTGCCGTCTCCGCCGCCGCCCAGGTCTCTTCGGTTGCCCAGGAAGCCTCCCTCGCGCTGGTGGCCGCCTCCCTCGCCCAAATCTACAAGACTTCTGCGAGCGCCTACGCCACCGAAGCTGGGGGCTACGCCTCCGTGGCCCAGATCTACAAGGTGAGTGCCAGCGCCTTTGCCACCGACGCGGCCAACCAGGCGAGCATCGCGGGGGTCTACAAGGCTTCTGCCAGCGCCTTCGCCACCTCTGCTGCTGCCGATGCTTCCGCTGCGCTGGTGTCGCGCAACCAGGCGGAGTCCTACTCCTCCATTGCCCTCATTCAGTCGTCCCTTGCGGCGCAGTACGCACTCTCGGCAAATAATGCGGCGAGTGCCGCCTCCCGTGACGCATCCCTTGCGGCAATCTACAAGACCAGCGCCAACGCGGCAGCTTCCGTGGCGCAAATCTACGCGGAGCAGGCCTCTGCGGCCAACACCTCGGCGGCGGCCAATGCCTCCACGGCCCAAATCTATGCGGCTTCGGCCAGCGCTGCTGCCGTAGTGGCCAACAATGCAGCTTCGGTGGCTGGCGTATACGCGGCATCGGCTTCTGCCTTTGCCTCGGCGGCTTCGCGCGACGCTTCCCTTGCCTTCGTCTACAAGACCTCGGCTTCCGCGTATGCCACCTCGGCTGCCGCCGACGCCTCCCTTGCCCTCATCTATCGCACGAGTGCCTCGGCCTACGCCACGCAGGCTGCCGACTCCGCTTCCCTCGCAGCCTACTACGCTAGCATCATACAGGCCAGTGCCTTCGCCCGCCTCTCGTCCACCCAGACCTTCACTGGGGCCAACACCTTCGCTTCTATTGTCAACCTCAATGGTGCAGTGTCTGTCACCGACAAGGCCGGGTTCCGCACAGCCATCAACATCACCTCGGCCACCCCCACCTCCGCTGGCCTGGTGCGCCTCGCAGATGTGAGTGCGGCCCTGGCAGGCACGGATACCCAGAGGGCCGTGACCCCCGAAGCATCCTACGCCGTGATGAGCAGGGTGCAGCAGAACGTGCAGGCCACTACCACCTACACCCTCGTTTCTGCCGACATCGGCAGGCACATCCTGCATCCCACCTCGGCCACCGCTGCTGCCACCATCATCATTCCTTCCAGCGCCTCCGTCTTCTTCCCCCTGGGGGCAGTCATCACCCTCATCAACCAGGTGTCGGCGGGCACGGTGACGGTTTCCATCACCACCGATACCCTGGTCTTCGCCAACGATGGCACCACGGGTAATCGCACCTTGGCGGCCCCGGCCCTCGCCACCATCATCAAGGTGGATACCGGGCAGTGGATGATCTCGGGCGCAGGAGTCACCTAATGTCCACCTCCTACACTCAACTCTACGATTACATCCGCAGCGCCACCGAGAATGACGACACGGAATTCGCGGCGGCCATTCCCACCTTCATCGACCAGACGCGGATGCGCCTGGCCCGCGACATTGACACCTACGGCTTCGTAGTGTACACTACCGCTGCGGTCTCCACCTACCTGGTGTCCATCCCCTCGGACGCGCTGGTGCTGAAGAACGTCACCTACGTGTCGGCGGGAAGGTACAGCCAGCTCATCATGCGTACTGACGAGTTCCTCCGAGAGTACTGGCCGCAGCGCACCTCCGTGGGTGAACCCAAGTACTATGCCCGCTGGGGCTACAACCAGATCCTGGTGGCCCCCGCGCCCTCCACCAGCGCCTCCCTCGAAATCTCCTACGTGCAAATTCCCACCTCCATTGGCAGCGTGGGCACCAGCACCAATTGGCTCACGGAGTATGCCCCTGAGGCCCTGTTCTACGGGTGCATGCAGGAAGCCTGCATGTTCATGAAGAACTACCAGGCCGCCGCCCTCTGGGAGGGCAAGTACCAGGATGCCGTTGGGAAGCTGCGCAACGAGGCCCGGCGCACCCGCCAGGATGACAACCTCAACAATAACTCGCCCGCCGGCGGCGACAACACCCTCCAGGGAGGCGTGTAATGCCCTCTACTTACAGTTCCTCCCTCCGCCTCGAACTCCAGGCCACTGGCGAGAACGCCAACACTTGGGGCGTCAAGACCAACAACAACCTCAACTTGCTGCAGCAGGCCATCGCGGGCTACGAGGCCATCGACATCTCGGGGGGCTCCTCCTACGTGGTGAGTGCCGCCGACGGCGTGTCCGACCAGGCCCGCAATGCCGTCCTCGACCTCACGGGTACCCTTTCCTCCGCCATCTCGGTGGTGGTGCCCGACGTGGAAAAGACCTACTGGGTGCGCTGCCGCGCCTCTGGGGCCGATGTCACCTTCCGCACCTCGGCGGGCACAGGCGTGGTGCTTCCCCGCGACCTCTGGGTCTTCCTGGTGGCCACGGGTACCAGCGTCATCAATGCGCTGCCGCCCTTTGCCCAACTCAGCGCCGCTAATACCTTCACGGGCATCAACACCTTCACCTCCGTCCTCAACATCAACGGGACCCTCAGTGTCACCGATGCTTCGGCTGTGCGCGTAGTCCTGGGTATTACCAGCGCCACCGATAGCGTGGCTGGCATCCTGCGCTTGGCGGACACCTCCTCCGCCCTGGTGGGAACCGACGCCCAGAGGGCCGTCACCCCTGAAGCTGCCAAGGCGGTAACTTCCCGAGTCCAGCAGAACGTGCAGGCTTCGGTCTACTCCTTCGTCAGTGCCGATGCGGGCAAGCATGTCTTCCATCCCGCTTCCGCCACCAGCACCGCAACCTACACCATCCCCAGCAACGCCTCGGTGGCATTCGCGGTGGGCACGGTCATCACCGTCATCAACCACGCCTCTGCGGGGCCCATCGATCTCAGCATCACCTCGGACACCCTCTACAATTCCCAGGATGGGGCCGTGGGGGCGCGCCAGGTTGCTGCCGCCGGTCTCGCCACCATCGTCAAGATCGCCAACACCGAGTGGGTCATCTCGGGCATCGGAGTCTCGTAATGTCCGCAATCCACC
>RFZO01000129.1 GCA_009920715.1 Actinomycetota bacterium
GCGGCCATGCCGGCGCAGTCGCCCACGTTGTCGCCCACGTTGTCGGCGATGGTGGCGGGGTTGCGCGGGTCGTCCTCGGGGATGCCCGCCTCGACCTTGCCGACGAGGTCGGCGCCGACGTCGGCGGCCTTGGTGAAGATGCCGCCGCCCACGCGCAGGAAGAGCGCGAGGAGCGAGCCGCCGAAGCCGAAGCCGACGAGGATGACGCTCGAGGAGTTCTGGAACACCATGATGATGGCCGTCGCGCCGATGAGGCCGAGGCCCACGGTGAACATGCCGGCCACGCCACCCGTGCGGAAGGCGACCGTGAGGGCCTTCGGCATCGAGTTGGTGAGGGCCGCCGCCGCCGTGCGGACGTTGCCGCGGGTGGCGAGGGTCATGCCGATGTAGCCGGTGAGGCCGGAGGCGAGGCACCCGAGCACGAATGCCACGGTGCGCCACAGGCCGGCCTGACCGAAGGAGAGGGCCTCGCTGCCGTCACCCTTCTTGATTGCGGTGGACGTGACGAACACGATGACCACGAGGGGGATCAGGATGTACCCGATGGTCTTGAACTGGCGCTTGAGGTATGCCCAGGCACCCTCCTGGATCGCCGCGGCGATCTCCCGCATCTTGGGCGAACCCTGATCGGACGCCAATACCGAGCGGACCAGGTAGAACCCCACGAGGATGGCGAGAACGGCGGCTGCCGCGGAGAGCCACAGCACCAGCCATTCACCACCCTTCAGTGTGAACTCCTGGTACCCGCCCTCAGCTGCAATTAGTCCTGTCACCGAATTGTCTCCCGGTTGTTGGGGGCAGGCCGGGGTGACCGTGCCCTCTGAAGTGGAACGGGTCAACAGTAGTGAAAAACGGCACGAACGGGCGACTTTGCCAAGTTGCCGTGCTCGGCCCCCTCGGGAGTACCGTTTGCTCCGCAATTGCATCTCCGGGGTGGTTCCGGACCGAGCAGGAGACCCGAATGGCACAAGCAGTCACTAGCCACCGAGGCCCCGTCACCGGCACGGCCGCCCGGGCCCGCCGCCGCCGGCCCTTCCTCGTCGATCTCTACTCCACGGCCGTCGGCAAGAAGTACGTCATGGGCGCCACCGGCATCGGTCTCATGGGGTTCGTGCTGTTCCACATGATCGGCAATCTCAAGATGTACGCGGGAGCGGCCGACCTCGACCACTACGCCCACTTCCTCCAGACTCTGCTGTACCCGCTCGCCCCCAAGGGGTGGGTGCTGTGGATACTCCGCGGCGGGCTGATCACGATGCTCTTCCTCCACCTCCACGCGGCGTGGTCCCTCACGGTGCTGAACCGCAAGGCCCGCCCGGTGAAGTACCAGAGCAGCCGCGACTACCAGATCGCCAACTTCGCCAGCCGCACCATGCGCTACTCGGGCATCGTCATCCTCGCGTTCGTGGTGTGGCACCTGCTCGACCTCACGTTCGGCGTCGTCAACCCCGAGGTGGGCAAGATGATCACCCATGCGGGTGACGACGAGGCCGTGAAGTCCGTCTACGCCAGCGTCGTCTACTCCTTCCAGCGCACGCCGGTTGCCCTCTTCTATGTGGTGGCGAACATCCTCCTAGGCATCCACCTCTTCCACGGTGCCTGGAGCATCTTCCAGTCGTTCGGCTGGAACAACCCCCGCTTCAACAAGTGGCGCCGTTCGTTCGCCACGGGCTTCGCGGCCCTGGTGGTTGTCGGCAACGTCTCGTTCCCCGTCGCAGTCATGGCCGGCATCGTCGGTTGATCCCAGAGAAAGTCAGGAACACGTCATGAGCCTCACGCAGGACCTTCTCCAGAAGAACACCGTCCAGCTGAACTCCAAGATCCCGGCGGGGTCGATGGAGGACAAGTGGGACAACTACAAGTCCGACATGAAGTTGGTCAACCCCAACAACAAGCGCAAGTTCAAGGTCATCGTGGTGGGCACCGGTCTCGCCGGTGCCTCCGCGGCGGCCACGCTTGCCGAGCTCGGGTACCAGGTGGATGCCTTCACCTTCCACGATTCGGCCCGCCGCGCCCACTCCATCGCGGCGCAGGGCGGCATCAACGCGGCGAAGAACTACAAGGGTGACGGCGACTCCGTGCACCGTCTCTTCTACGACACGGTCAAGGGCGGCGACTTCCGCGCCCGCGAGGCCAACGTGCACCGCCTGGCCCAGGTGTCCGTGAACATCATCGACCAGATGGTCGCCCAGGGCGTGCCGTTCGCGCGCGAGTACGGCGGACTCCTCGACAACCGCTCGTTCGGCGGTGCCCAGGTCAGCCGCACCTTCTACGCCCGCGGCCAGACCGGCCAGCAGCTGTTGCTCGGCGCCTACCAGCAGTTCTCCCGCCAGGTCGGCCTCGGCGGCATCCGCCTGTTCAACCGCACCGAGTTCGTGGACGTCGTGGTGGTCGACGGGCGCGCCGCAGGCATCGTCGTGCGCGACCTGGTGACCGGCGAGATCTCCTCGCACTCCGCCCACGCGGTGGTGCTCGCCACCGGCGGCTACGGCAACGTCTTCTTCCTCTCCACCAACGCCATGGCGTGCAACGTCACGGCAGCGTGGCGCGCGCACCGCAAGGGCGCCCTCTTCGCGAACCCGTGCTACACGCAGATCCACCCGACGTGCATCCCGCAGAGCGACGACTCCCAGTCCAAGCTCACGCTCATGTCGGAGTCGCTGCGCAACGACGGGCGTGTGTGGGTGCCCACCAACCCCGACGAGACCCGTCCCGCGCACCTCGTGCCCGAGAACGAGCGCGACTACTACCTGGAGCGCCTGTACCCGTCCTTCGGCAACCTCGCTCCGCGCGACATCTCGTCGCGCGCCGCCAAGCGCGCCGTCGACAAGGGTCTCGGCGTGGGCCCGAAGAAGAACGGCGTGTACCTCGACTTCTCCGACGCGATCTCGCGTCTCGGCAAGGAAGTGGTGGAGGAGCGCTACGGGAACCTTTTCGAGATGTACGAGCGCATCGCCGGCGAGAACCCGTACGAGCAGCCCATGCGCATCTACCCGGCCAGCCACTACACCATGGGCGGCCTGTGGGTGGACTACGAGCTGATGACCAACATCCCCGGCCTCTACGCCGCGGGCGAGGCCAACTTCTCCGACCACGGCGCGAACCGTCTCGGTGCGTCCGCGCTCATGCAGGGGCTCTCCGACGGGTACTTCGTGCTGCCGTACACCATCGGCAACGAACTTGCCCCGATGCTGAACAAGCCGGTTCCCGACACCAGCCACCCCGAGTTCCGCAAGGCGGAGGAGGAGGCGCGCCAGCGCTTCAACGGCTACCTCGCGGTCAACGGCACCAAGTCGCCCGACTTCTTCCACCGCGAGCTCGGAAAGATCATCTGGGACTACTGCGGCATGGAGCGCACCCAGCAGGGCCTGGAGAAGGCGCTCAGCGAGATCCCCGCGCTGTACGCCGAGTTCCAGAAGGACCTGAAGGTCACCGGCGACGGCAGCAGCCTCAACCAGACGCTCGAGAAGGCCGGCCGCGTGGACGACTTCTTCCAGCTCGGCATGCTCATGTGCCGCGACGCTCTGGAGCGCAACGAGAGCTGCGGCGGTCACTTCCGCGCCGAGTACCAGACCGACGACGGCGAGGCCCTGCGTGACGACGAGAACTACTGCCACGTGTCCGCGTGGGGGTGGGGCGGCGACCCGATGTCGCCGCAGCTCAACGTCGAGCCGCTCAACTTCGAATCCGTCCATCTCGCCACGAGGAGCTACAAGTGAGCAACCATCTCGAGAACATCACCCTGCGCATCTGGCGCCAGGCCGGCCCGCAGGCGAAGGGACACTTCGAGGAGTACCGGATCGACAGCATCACCGACGAGGCGTCGTTCCTCGAGATGCTCGACATCCTGAACGACAACCTCGTCCACGAGGGCAAGGAGGCGGTGGTCTTCGACCACGACTGCCGCGAGGGCATCTGCGGCACCTGCTCGCTGATGATCGACGGCCAGGCCCACGGCCCGCAGCGCGGCACCGCCACCTGCCAGCTCCACATGCGCAAGTTCAAGAGCGGTGACACCATCACCATCGAGCCGTGGCGCGCCTCGGCGTTCCCCATCATCAAGGACCTGATGGTCGACCGCTCGGCCTTCGACCGCATCATCGAGTCCGGCGGCTTCATCACCGCCGAGACGGGCGGTGCGCCGGACGCGAACCTCATCCCCATCCCGAAGCCCATCGCCGACGCGGCCATGGACTCCGCCGAGTGCATCGGTTGCGGCGCGTGCGTGGCGGCCTGCCCCAACGGCGCGGCCAACCTCTTCACCGCGGCAAAGGTGGCCCACCTCAACCGCCTGCCCCAGGGCCAGGCGGAGCGCTACAGCCGCGTCGAGGCGATGGTGGAGACCATGGACGAGCACTTCGGGTCGTGCACCAACCACGGCGAGTGCGAGGCGGCGTGCCCGAAGGAGATCTCCATCGACGTCATCGCCCTCATGCACAAGGACTACCGGAAGGCCAAGTTCGCGAACCGCAAGGACCTCGCGCGCCAGTAGGCCCGACGCGGTCACGACATGGGCGGCAAGCAGTTCAACTGCGTCATCTGCAACGCACCGTTCCTGCGCGAGACGCGCGGGCCGGTGATCACGTGCCAGAACGACGAGTGCAAGTACCTGAACAGCCGGGTCACGCGCATGAACGCGAACCGCAAGCAGCGCGGGCTCGACAGGGCGTGCGGCCGGTGCGGCACCGAGCTGGCCGCGGGCAGCAGGTCCCACTACTGCGACAACTGGTGCGGCCCGTTCCGCCGCACCGTCGCGCGCCGCGGCCGGCCGCCGGCAGGCGCACCGCCGGAACCGAAGGGTCCGAAGCCGAAGCGGGGGAGACCTGCCGCGAAGGTGCTGGGGATGGACGTGTCCGCCCTGCCGGAGCCGCACCGCACCATCGTGAAGATGCGTTTCGGGAACCCCGGCGGGATCCCCATGACGATCGAGGCAGTCGCGGAAGCGCTCGCCATCGCTCCCGTCGACGTGGTGGGCATGGAGACCGAGGCCCTCGAGGCGATGGGCAACAATGCCCGCGGCGTCACCGCGAAGCGCTGGCACTACCGGTAGGGCTCAGGCCTCCTCGAAGCAGTAGCCCGTGGTCGGGTTGAACCCGATCGACCGGAGGTACGCGACCAGCCTGTCGCGCTGCTCCTCGGTGTCCGGCCGCATCGGCGGCACCAGTTCCAGTTCCTCGTGTGTCACGAACCTCGCCAGGTTCGGGACGGCCCGGATCGACGTCTCGGGGCTCGTCCGCGTGATTGCGTCGAGTGTGCCGAGCCACGCACCGATCCGTCCCCGCGTGCCGGCCGGGAGCAACGTGGAGAGGTGGCCCACTGCGTCGCGCGACGGGTCGGCCTTCGCCAGCCCGCGCGCGGTGAACTGGTCGAGCGCCCTGTGGTGCCAGGCGAGGACGCTCGGGTGGTGGCCGATCGAGTCGACCACCCCGGCCGTCCACCTGGCCGCCACCTTGCGGCCGCGCCTGCCGCTGCCCCGAACCGGGAGATCCTGCAGGAGCAGCATGCCCATCTCGTCCGCGGCCGCGTAGAAGTCGGGATGGGCCACGTGCCCGCACACCCGCACGAGGTCGAGGCCGCGACCGCGCGCCCGCACGAGCGGCGCGATGATCTCGTCCCGCGTGGCCGTGGCGGCATCGAGGCCCGGCTCCGTCACGTGGGCACCGTCGAGGAACAGGCGCTCTCCGTTCACCGTGCACGTCCAGTTCTGGAAAGTCGCCTGGCGCAGGCCGGTGCGCACCCCGTGCGAGTGGCTCGTCTCCCCGTCGACGACGATGTCGATGCGCACGTCCGTCATGGCGGCCTCCCCGAGGAAGTGGG
>RFZO01000130.1 GCA_009920715.1 Actinomycetota bacterium
CAGTGCCGGCAGATTTACAGTCTGCTCCCTTTGGCCGCTCGGGCACCGACCCCTATGGAATCGCCAAGGTTATCGGCATCGCTAGCCTTCGCCCCATGCCGTCATTCGATGTTGTCTCCGAGGTCGACCGTCAGGAACTGCGCAACGCGGTGGACCAGGCCGAGCGCGAGATGAGTCAACGGTTCGACTTCAAGGGAACCAACTCCTCCATCGAGCAGAACGAACTGGTCATCACCATCCGCACCATCAGCGAGGAGAAGGCCCGCGCCGTGCGGGTGCTGCTGGAGGAGAAGTTCGTGAAGCGGGGCCTGTCCCTCAAGGGCATCGACTGGGGCAAGTTCGAGCAGGCCTCCGGGGACACCGTGCGCCAGGTGGTCACCATCAAGGTGGGGATCACCAGCGACAAGGCCAAGGAGATCAACAAGCTCATCAAGGAGAAGGGCCCGAAGGGCGTCTCCAGCCAGACCCAGGGTGACCAGGTGCGGGTGACCTCCAAGAAGCGGGACGACCTGCAGGCCGTGATGGCCCTGCTGAAGGGGTCGGACCTCGGCCTTCCCCTCCAGTTCGAGAACTTCCGCGACTGATTCCCCCGGTCGTGGCCGGCGCCACACATTGCGTTCAGTTCCCCGGGAAAGGACGCAGATGGTCAAAGGACGCAGATGGACATGGTGACGGAACCGGAAAGACTCGAGCTTCACCAGGCCATGCGCGGACTCATCGGGCCGGGTGCCGCCAACACCTTCATGGAACTGGCCACCCCACGCAACTGGGACGACCTCGTGCGGGTGCACCAGCTCGACGCCGCGACCGACGGCCTGCGCGCGGAGCTGAAGAAGGACATCAGCGTTGTCCGGCTGGAGATCAGCGATGTCCGGCTGGAGATCGCTGACCTGCGGACCGAGGTACGCACCGGGTTCGCCAGCATGCAAACCGAGATGACCGTGCTGGTAACGACGGAGATCCGGCGTCAGACACAGTGGATCATCGGTGTGCTCACGTCGCTATCTGTCGCACTCATCATCGCAACGGTGCTCTAGCCGGCACCGCCGGGCGTCAATCCTCGCTCGGCGCCTCGGCCGCACGCTTCTGCAGCTCGCTCACCACGCTCGCGTCGGCGAGGGTGGTGGTGTCACCGAGGTTGCGGCCCTCGGCCACGTCGCGCAGCAGACGGCGCATGATCTTGCCGCTGCGCGTCTTCGGTAGTTCCGGCGTGAAGTAGATGGTCTTTCCAGATGCCGCGCAGCATGCCGGGCCACGGCGTGGTGAGGGTGAGGTACCCGCCGCCCTTCCTCACCGGCTTGCCGGCGTCGTCGACGAGCTCGGCATTCACACCGGGCAACGGGAACGTTGCCGAACCCGGCTTCGTGGTGGTGGCACCGGGCAACGGCGAGATCATGATGCCGCCGGTCTCCGTCTGCCACCACGTGTCCACGATGGGGCAGTTGTTGCGTCCGATGTTCTCGGCGTACCACATCCACGCCTCAGGGTTGATCGGCTCACCCACGCTGCCGAGAAGACGCAGGGACGAGAGGTCGTGCTTGGCGGGCTCCTCCACGCCCCACTTCATGAACGTGCGGATGGCAGTGGGTGCGGTGTAGAAGATCGTCACGCCGTACTTCTCGATGATCGACCACATGCGGTCGTTGCCGGGGAAGTTCGGCACTCCCTCGTACATCACCTGCGTTGCCCCGTTGGAGAGCGGCCCGTACACGATGTAGCTGTGGCCGGTGATCCAGCCGACGTCAGCCGTGCACCAATAGATGTCGGTGTCGGGATGGAGGTCGAACACGTACTTGTGCGTGTAGGTGACGTGGGTGAGGTAGCCACCGGTGGTGTGCATGATGCCCTTCGGCTTGCCAGTGGTGCCGGAGGTGTACAGCAGGAAGAGCAGCTGCTCGGTATCCATCGGCTCCGCAGGGCACACGGGATCTGCCGCCGTCATGAGGTCGTGGTACCAGTGGTCACGCCCCGCCTTCATCTCCACCTCGTTCCCGCCGCGGCGCACCACGACGACGCTCTCGATGGACGGCGTGTTCGCCACCGCCTCGTCGGCCTGCTTCTTCAGCGGGAACACCTCGCCGCGCCTCCACCCGCCGTCGGCGGTGATGAGCACCTTCGCCTCCGCGTCGTTGATGCGGTCGGCCAGTGCCTGCGACGAGAAACCGCCGAACACCACGGAGTGCGCCGCGCCGATGCGCGCGCACGCCAGCATCGCCACCGCCGCCTCGGGGATCATCGGCAGGTAGATGTTGATGCGGTCACCCTTGCGGACACCCAGGCCCTTCAGCGCGTTGGCGAACCGCTGCACCTCGGCCAGGAGCTCGGAGTACGTGACGGTGCGGGTGTCACCGGGCTCGCCCTCGAAGTGGAACGCCACCTTGTCGCCGCGACCGGCGAGCACGTGGCGGTCGAGACAGTTCCACGACACGTTCAGTTCGCCGCCCACGAACCACTTGCTGAAGGGCAGTTCCCACTCGCAGATCGTGTGCCACGGCTTCGACCACTCGACCAGCTCGGCGGCCTGGCGGGCCCAGAAACCCTGGTAGTCCTCGTTGGCCTCGTCGTACAGGTGGGTGCCGACCACGAGCGAGTCCTTCTTGAACGCCTCGGACGGGGGGAACTTCCGTTGCTCCACCATCAGGTCGTCGATTGCGTCGTGATTCTCGGCCATGCCGTGCACCCCCTGGTCGGTACTGCCGAGATTAGTGACACGGACCACGTTCCCCGCTGGGCGAGCGGCAAGACTTGTCCCCCGTGAACAGGAGTCAACTCGGCAGGGACACCCAGAACCATTTCGGTCCCGCCGAGTGGGGCATGACCGCGGGCGTCGCGCTCACGTGGGGAGCCTCGTTCCTGTTCATCGCGATCGCCATCGACCACGTGGCCACGGGAGTGGTGCCCGTGGCCCGGCTGGGCTTCGGCGCGCTCGCCCTGTCATGCTTCCCGGCCGCCCGGAGGATGGTCGCACGGGAGGACATCTGGCGTGTCGCACTTCTCGGCCTCGTCGCGATGACGATCCCGTTCTACCTCTACCCGCTGGCGGAGCAGACGGTCTCGTCGTCGGTTACCGGCATGATCAACGGCTCCATCCCCGTCACCACGGTCCTGGCGGCCGCGGTGCTCACCCGCACGATGCCATCGCGCCGGCGCATCGTGGCGGTTCTCATCGGGTTCGGCGGCATCGCGCTCATCTCGTTCGGGTCCGTGGGTGACGGGAAGGGTGCGTCGGTGCGCGGCGTCCTCTTCCTCCTCGCTGCGACGTGCTGCTACGCGTTCACGAGCATCATGTCCAGGGAGATGCAGGTCAAGTACGGCACGCTCACGGTCCTGCTGTGGCAGGAACTCTTCGCTCTCGCGTTCTCCCTGCCGCTCGGCATCCCCGCCTTCGCCGACAGCGACTTCGCGTGGTCCGCGCTGCTCGCCCTGTTCGTGCTGGGCGCCATGGGCACCGGGCTCGCGTACGTGCTGTACGGAATGCTCATGGTGCGGGCGGGTGCCGTGCGCGGCGTGATCGGGGTGTTCTTCACGCCGATCGTGGCGACGGTGCTGGGGCTCGTGTTCCGTGACGAGAAGGTCACGGTGCTCGCCGTCATCGGCATGTGCGTGGTCATCTGCGGGGCATGGCTGACGAGCCGGCCCGACAGGGTCCCGGCGGCCTAGCTCCTGACCGTGAAGGTGATGTAGGTCTCCCGCGAGACGGGCTCGAGCAGCCCCGTCTCCCATGTCAGGTACTGCATGATCGCCTCGTTGACGCCCTCCTTGCGCGCCCACGGCGGGTACCACATGTCGTCGGTCTCGGACAGGACGAGGTCGTCGGTGTCCTCGCCGATCCGCTCGGTGGGATGGCCCGCGCGCCTCCATGCGTTCCGTCCGCCCTCCAGCGCGTGCACGTGGTCGAAACCCATCCTCCGCGCGTCGGCCGCGGCGAACGGCGCAAAGCGACCGTCGGAGCAGCAGAACACCAGCCGCTCGTCGTAGCGGAAGCGCGTGAGCGAGGAGTCCAGGCGCGTGCGCATCGAATAGAACGAGCCCGGGATGCGGCCCTCGCGGTACCAGTAGCTCTCCCCCACGTCCACCACCGTGCAGGAACCGCGGTCCCTCCATTCGGCGAGTTGGTCGGCCGTCACGCGGGACACCTCGTCGCCCGGCGTGACGAGCGGGTCGATGCGGTGCGGGCCCGTCTCGGTGAGGAGGTCAGGGGAACTCTCGAGAACGTGGACCTCCCATCCCATCTGGGCCAGCCAATGGGCGGTCATCACGGACTGGACCATGTGCTCATCCACCACCACGATGCGCGCGTTGCGAACCGCGGCGTAGGTGTCGGTTGCCTGCACCAGCTGCCCGCCGGCCGCATGGACGCTGCCCGGATAGTGCCCCTTCTCGAACGCATCTGCCTGTCGGACGTCGAACACGTACGTGGTCCTCGTGGGGTCGGCGAGGAACGCGGCGAGCGTGCTGGCGTCGATGACGGAGACCCGGTGACGCTCGCGCACCGCATCGGCCAGTGCGCGCGCAGTGGCCCTCCCCCCGTCGCCCGGCTCGGGGACCATCTCCGACGAGCCGGACACCGCCCCGAATCCTGCGAGCTGCCACCCCATCGTGCCGTTCTTCAATGCGAACACGGGGTTCGGTATCCCCGCGTTGCGGAGACTCTGCGCGCCGATGATCGACCGCGTCCGCCCCGCGCAGTTCACCACCACCGGCGTGTCGGGCGACGAGAGAAGACCCGGCACCCGGTACACCAACTCGGCGCCGGGACAGTCGACACCACCCGGCAGGCTGACAGTGCGGAACTCCGCCATCGGGCGCGCGTCGACGAGCACCATCTCGCGGCCGGACGACAACCACTCCCGCAACTCCGCCGCCTCGATCCGCGGCGTGTCGAGATCGTGCTCGACCATCTCGCCGAACGCCTTCGAGATGATCCCGCTGCCGGAGAAAACCTGGCGGCCAGACGCCTCCCACGCCCCCTGGCCTCCCACCAGCACCCACAGGTCGGTGTAGCCGTGTGCCTCCAGGATCCCCGCCGCCCGGGACGACAGCACACCCGTGTCGTCAACCAGCACCGTGCGGGTTGAGCGCCGCGGGACCATCACGGGGGCGAGCACCTCGATCTGGGCGAGCGGGATGCTGGCGGCGGCGAGGATGTGGGCGCGCGCGAACGGACCGCCGTCGCGCACGTCGGCGACCACGATCTCGCCGCCGTCGTGCAGCCACTCCCAGAGCGTGTCGGCTTGGACGGTCCTCATGGTCAGTTGCGCAGCCCCGCTTCCTTCATGAGCGGCAGAACCTTCTCGCCGAAGTACTCGAGATCGGGCAGGTAGTCGTAGAAGTTCACCTGGATGCCGTCGATGCCCGCGTTGTGCAGACGCATCATCTTCTCCACGCACTGCTCGGGCGTGCCGACGATCTGCATGTTCCCCCCCACGGCCAGGTCGTCGCGCATCGCGCCCTTCCACGACACCGTGTCGCCACCGGTGATGAACCTGTAGAAGTTGTCCAGGGCAACCGGGTCCGCGTGGTCGATGAACGCCTGCCGCCTGTCCCGGGCCTCCTTCTCGGTGTCGGCGCAGATGACGTGCGGGTTGATGATGGTCCGCACCGACTTGCCCATGGCGGCGGCCTCGTCCTTGATCTTCTTGTTGTGCGCGGCGAGAAGCCCGTACACGTCCGCACCGGCCGGCCTGGTGATGAACATGAGGTCGCTGTGGTTGGCGGCGAACGCCATGCCAGCCCCGGAGGAACTGGCATTCACGATGATCGGCCTGCCGAACCTCGGCTTGGGCGACACGAA
>RFZO01000014.1 GCA_009920715.1 Actinomycetota bacterium
GGGTGGCACCACCATCACGGGCGGGAGGTATCTCCCCGTCGACGCAGTGCTGGGACTCACCTCCCTCTCGCCGCGCACCACGTACCACGCACGTGTCGTCGCCACCAACGAGCACGGCACCGTCACCGGCGGCCCGGTCACGTTCACCACGCTCGGCACGGAACCGGTGATCACCGACGTCTCGGTCGGCGATGTCGGCGGCACCACCGCCCGCGTCTCACTCACCGTCCACCCGGGACTCCTGCGCACCTCCGTGCGGGCGGAAGTCTCGGCTTCGTCCGACTTCTCCGGTGCGCGCAGCGTCGAGCTCGACGCACTCAGCGGCGCGGCGAGCGAATCCCGTGAGGCAACAGTCGACGGCCTCGCCCCGCGCACGGTGCACCATCTCCGTGTCGTCGCCACCAACCGTCTCGGCACCACGGTCTCCGGCCCGGTCACCTTCACCACGACCGGGCGCGAACCTTCGGTCACCGGCACTGCCGCAACTGCCACGGCGCGCTCTGTCACTGTCACGGCGACCATCGACGGCGGCGGGCTTGCCGGCAGTGCGGTCGCGCGTCTGTCTCCCGACGAGGATCTCTCCGGTGCCGTCGTCTCCACGCCGGTGAACTGGTCCGAGGGCAGTACGCCCCAGGCGTCGTTCACGTTCACCGACCTTGCCCCGCGCACCGCCTACTTCGTTCGCATCACGGCGACCAACGTGTTGGGTGACGCCAGCGGGGCTGTCGTCGATGTCACCACCCGCGGCGGTGCCCCCGAACTCGGCTCGGTGACCATCCGCAACGTCGACACCACCTCGGCGGACGTGGAGGCGGAGGTCGACGCGACGGGACTCCCCACTTCCCTCACCGTGCAGGTCGCCGCGGACGCGACCTTCACCGAGGATCTCGACGAGTACTTCCTCGGCAGGTTCACCGATGAAGGCGCCGTGTCCCGCCGGCTGGCCCTCGTGGACCTCCGGCCGGGCCGCACGTATTTCGTCAGGTACGCAGCCACGAACGCGGCGGGCACCGTGCGCTCGGCCGCCGCCACGTTTGCCACTCCGCGACCGGTCGGCATCGAGATCAACGACGGTGACGAGTCCACGGCGGACACAACGGTGACCCTCCGGGTCACCGCACCGTCGGGTGCCGTCGCACTTCGCATCGCCGACAACGCCGCCATGCGCAACGCCAGGGTGCTGCCCGTCACCGGAAGCGTGCCGTGGACGCTCGCCGCGGCCACCGACGGCCCAACGGTGCGCGGTGTGTGGGTCACCTTCCATGACGAGGCGGGCCGGGTGCTCGCGATGCGCAGCGACACCATCACGGTCGTGCCACCTGATGACCCCGCACCCGGCCAGCCGGGTGCCGACGAGCCCGAAGACCCGCCTGCCGACGATGTCGCCCCCGTGGTCCTCTCGGCCCGCGTGGTGAAGGTGTCAACAAGCGGCGCGAAGTCCGGCTCATCGACACGCACGCGGCTGTCCGTCGCGGGCCGCGACAGCGTGTCGGGCATCACCCAGGTGCAGATCCGCACGAAGTCGGGAACCACCCGTCACAACGTCACCGCCAGGAAGAGCCTCTCCGGCGTGTTCACTGCCCCCGCCCGGTCGGGAATGTGGGTTCGCCTCGTCGACGCGGCCGGCAACTCGTCGAAATGGGTGAGGGTCAAGGGCTGATCAGCCCCGCAGCATCCATCCGTCGATCAAACGCCGGGCAATCGAGATGGAGCCGGGGATCATCGGTATGTCGTCGCGCCGGCACCACTTCGCGTCCATGATCTCGGTCTCGTCCAGCACCAGGTCGCCGGAGCCGTAGCGGGCCGTGAAACCGAGCATCAACGAGTTGGGGAACGGCCACGGCTGGCTGGCGACGTACGAGATGTCCCTCACCCGGATGCCGACCTCCTCGAACACCTCGCGCGCGACGGCCTGTTCGAGATTCTCCCCCGGCTCCACGAACCCGGCGAGGCATGAGTACATCGGCATCGGGAAATTGGCACCGCGCGCGAGGAGAGCCTCCTCGTCGTCACCCTCTCCGCGGGTGACAAGCGTGATGATCGCCGGCGACAGCCGCGGGAACGCCATGAGCCTGCACGAGGGACACACGAAGGCTCTCTCGTTCGCGGCCAGTTCGGTCGGCGTTGCGCAGCGTCCGCAGAACCTGTGCGTGCGTGCCCACTCCACCAGCTGCACCGCACGACCCGCGATCGCCCAGTCGGTCTCGCTCACCCTCCCGAACAACGAGTAGAGGTCGGTCTCGGCACCGAACGCAGGGTCCTCGCCCGTCGGCACGTCCACCCCCCAGACCGCGACGCTTCCGTGCATGCCGAGAAAATGGTGCTCCCAGCCGTCCTCCGCGGGTCGGTCGTCCACGAACACCTTCGTGCCGATCACGTGGATGTAGCGGTGTGCCGATGCGTCCGGGTGTGCCGCGAGGCCGGGGATGAAGGAGTCGTCGTGGGCGGTCATCCCGACTGACCGTAGTTCGCGGGGCGGTGCCTAGGATGAGCCCATGGCAACCAGATCATCCAATGTCGTCATCGTCGACGCGGTCCGCACCACGGTCGGCCGCCGCAACGGTGGCCTCTCATCCCTCCACCCGGCCGAGGTCCTCGGCCTCGTCCAGAAGGGCATCGTTGACCGCACCGGCATCGACCCCGCCCAGATCGAGCAGGTCGTCGGCGGCTGCGTCAGCCAGGTCGGCGAGCAGGCATTCAACGTCACCCGCACCGCGTGGCTCGCGGCGGGGCTCCCCCTCACCACGGCGGCCACCACGGTGGACACGCAGTGCGGTTCGTCGCAACAGGCCACCAGCCTCGCCGCGTCGCTCATCGGTTCGGGCGTGGTCGACGTCGCACTCGCGTGCGGCGTCGAGGTCATGAGCCGCGTGCCGATCGGTGCCGGCGGCAAGAAGGAGCTGGGGCTCGGCGTGCCGATCCCGAAGACGTACTTCGGCCGCTACGAGATGACCTCGCAGTTCGAGGGTGCCGAGCGCATCGCGGACCACTGGGGCATCACCCGCGCCGACACCGACCTGTTCGGCTACAACTCCCAGGTGCGCGCCGCGCGCGCATGGGCGGAGGACCGTTTCGCGGGCCAGTACCTCGAGGTGACCGCTCCCGACCGTGACGAGAACGGGAACCTTCTCGACACCATGCACACCGTCACCCGCGACGAGGGCATCCGCGAGACCACCCTCGAGAAACTGTCAACGCTGAAGCCTGTCGCCCGCGAGAACGGCGTGCACACCGCCGGCAACTCCTCGCAGATCTCCGACGGCGCCTCGGCCGTGCTGATGATGACCGAGGAGAAGGCCAAGGCGCTCGGCCTCACCCCGCGTGCCCGCGTCATCGACTCCTGCAATGTCGGCGTTGACCCGGTCTTCATGCTGACCGGCCCCATCGACGCCACCAAGCGGCTGCTCTCGCGCAACAACATCAAGATCGACGACATCGACGTGTTCGAGATCAACGAGGCGTTCGCGTCCGTGGTGCTCGCGTGGGCCAAGGAGACCGGTGCCGACCTGGAAAAGACCAACCCGAACGGCGGCGCGATCGCCCTCGGCCACCCGCTCGGCGGCACCGGCGGCTTCCTCATGACGAAGGCCCTCTACGAACTGGAGCGCACCGGCGGCCGCTACGGCCTCGTGTCGATGTGCTGCGGCGGCGGCCTCGGCACCGGCACGCTCATCGAGCGCCTCTAGCCACACATTGCGGGCATGACACCCCGCATCGCACTCACACTCGCACTGGGGGCGGGCCTGCTGGCAACGGCATGCTCGCCCCCTCTGCCGTCCCCCGACGCCTCGGGTCGCGTCACTGCCGTGGTGGACCGGGTCACCGATGGCGACACGGTGGTGCTGGATTTCGGCGGTCGCCGCGAGTCCGTGCGCCTGATCGGCGTGGACACACCGGAGACGAAGCACCCGAAGAAGCCGGTCGAGTGCTTCGGCCCCGAGGCGAGCGCACACACGCTCTCCCTGCTTCCGCCCGGCACCGAGGTGGAGGTGGAGCGCGACGTGGAAGCGCGCGACAGGTACAAACGGCTCCTCGTCTACCTGCGGAGGACATCGGACGGTCTGTTCGTCAATCTCGACCTCGTGGCCACCGGCCATGCCCGGCCGTACCCCTACGAACCGAACACGGCGCACGCGCAGGAGTTCGCCGCCGCCGCTGTCACCGCGCAGCAGGCCGGTCTGGGTCTGTGGGGAGCGTGCCCCCGATAGCGTTCGTGAGGTGGCAGAGCGCTCGCTGAACTCGCGGTTGGGGCATCCCGACGACGCCCGCCTCGTCATCCTCAGTTGCGACGACCTCGGTTCGTGCCACGGCGCCACCGAGGGCGTGTACGCCGCCATCCGCAACGGTCTGGCCACCTGCGCCTCCATCATGATGCCTGCCCCCTGGGCGCGCCACGCGGCCGACATGTACCGCGGCGAGGACATCGGTGTGCACCTCACGCTGAACGCCGAGCACCCCGTGTACAGGTGGGGCCCGCTCACCCACGCCCCCTCCCTGCTGTCCGGCGAGGGCGGGTTCCCCCGCTCCATCGACGACCTGTGGGAGCACGCCGACCCGGCCGAGGTGCTGCGCGAGTGCCGCGCCCAGATCGAGCGTGCGGTGGCATGGGGAATCGACGTCACGCACCTCGCGCCGCACCTCAGCTCCATCACGCTGCGTCCCGAGTTCTTCGACGTGTACCTCGAGCTCGCCGTCGAGTTCCGCCTGCCCGTCCGTCTCCCGTCCACTGTCGACGAGTCACGGGCGGGCTTCCCCTTCCGCCGCCTCGCCGCCGAGGAGGGAGTGGTCTTCCCCGACCACTTCGACCACGACTGGCACCCCGGCAGCCGCGAGCGCGCCATCGAGGCCTTCCGCTCCCTCGCCCCCGGTGTCACCGAGATCCACGTGCAACCGGCCATCGACACGCCCGAGGTGCGCGCCCTCGGCGACGTCGCCGCCGGGTGGGTTGACGACCTCCGTCTGGTCACCGAGGACCAGGAGTTCGCAGCCGCGGTGCGCGACAGCGGTGCGGTGCTGATCGGCTACCGCGAGCTGCGCGACGCGATGCGCGCGGGCTGACCCGCGTCACGCCCCGCCACCGGCGTCAGACGCGCGAGACCGCCCTGATCCCCGCGAAGAGATCGTCCTCCGTGACGCTGTCGGTGTCGATGTCGAGCGTGGACTTGGCGAGGATCCAGTCTTCCCACGGGTAGACCGAGGCGAGCTCGTCGTCGGTCAGCCCGAACCACCACGCCGACGACGGGTCGACCTGGGTGGCGTGGGCGCGCAGCGACTCGCTGCGTGCGGAGAGGTAGCCGGGCAGATGCAGCCGCGTGGTGATCCGGTGGTCCTGTGACGGGCGGTTCAGCCAGTCCTCGCTGAACGGAGACTCGCCCGTCTTCGCGATGAGTGCCTCGTGCACGGCCACGACCCTCTCCTTCGCCCACAGCGTGTAGTACATCTTCTGCGGCTGCCACGGTTCGCCGGCCTCCGGGTACCACGACGGGTCGCCAGCACGCTCGAACGCGAGCAGGCTCGTGTCGTGCACCCGCAGGTGGTCCGGGTGCGGGTAGCCGCGCTGGTCGTCGTTGTAGGTGAGGATCACCTGGGGCCGCTCGGCGCGGATGATCCGCACCAGACGTCCCGTGGCCTCGTCGAGGTCGGCCTGGTGGAAGCAGTCGGGATGCTCGTTCGGCGGCGTGCCGGCCATGCCGGAGTCTCGGTACCCGAGCATGTGGAGCGCGGAGAACCCGATGATCTCCACGGACCTGGCGAGTTCCCTCGGGCGGACCTCGGCAAGCAGGGCCTTCTCCTGCTCCGGCGTGAGGCCGTGGAAGGGCTGGCCCGGCTCGCGGAGCGAGGGGTTCTGCAGGTCGCCCTCCTCTCCCCCGGTGCAGCACACGAGAACGGTGCGCACACCCTCGGCGAAATACCGGGCAACCGTGGACGCCCCCTTCGAGGCCTCGTCATCCGGGTGGGCATGCACCGTGAGCAGGCACAGCGGGTCACCCGCATCGGACATCGGCACCTGCACCACGCAGACAGGCTAACGAGGGCGGCTGCACGGACACCGCACGCAGCGCGACAGGGGCGGGCCGGCAGACGGCGGGGACGTGCCGGACATAGTGTGGACCCATGTTCCCCGCACGCAGACTTCTCGCCGCCGCGTCGCTCGTGCTCGTGGCGGCCGCGTGCTCCACCAACGACGGCCGCGATATGGCCACCCCCGGTGCGGGTCAGTCGGAGTCGATCGCCATCGCACCCACCACCGTCGCGGGCGCCCCCGAGTTCATGGTGACCCCGCCGTGGACCGAGGGCGGCGTGATCGACCCGCGCCACACCTGCGACGGCCAGAACGTCTCGCCCGCTCTTTCGTGGTCCGGCGCGCCGGATGGCACAAGCTCGTTCGCGGTCATCCTGACCGACCTCGATGCCCCGGAGTACGCCCACTGGACTGTGGCCAACATCGACGCGGCGAGCACCGGGGTGGCCGAAGGGTCTGTGGGCGACCTCGCGGCTGTCGCCATGAACAGCGACGCGAAGCCCGACTACTCCGGCCCCTGCCCCGAGGAAGGGACCACGCACCGCTACTCGCTGTCGGTGTACGCGGTCAGCCAGGTGATCGAGGCCCAGACGGGTGACCCTGCACCCTCGCTGCGCGCGGCGATCGAGTCCGCAGCCCTCGCGGTGGCCACCACCGAGTTCACCTACTCGCGCTGACCCGGGCCCGCGGACCACATCCGTCCCTGCATCACGGAGAGTGGACCCCGACCACTCTCGCCGTTCGTTCCACCACTGACGGTATTCGTTCTGTGACAATGGCGGGATAGACCCCGTGACTGCCTCCCTGCCCGTTGGGGTGTTCGAGACCGACACGGACTTCCGGCTGCTCGCGGCGAACGACGCGTTCCGGGATCTCGCCCTCGGGGGTGGCCCCGTGGTGCAAGGCACGGCGCCGTGGTCGCACGCGGTGCCGCACGTGCGCACGGAATGCGAACGTGCGTGGCTCGCCCACTCCGGTGACCCCGCGTCGTTCACGTGCGAGTTCCCCGTGCCATCACCCGACGGCTCGACCGTGTGGGTTCGCCTCAACTCCGCGGCGCGGCTGGACGGCGGCCGCATCATCGGCTGGGTCGGCTCTGCCGTCGACGTCACGCCCGTGGTCGAGCAGTCGTCCCTGTCTGACCAGTTGGTCGGACTGCTGGACGTGTCCGGCGACGCGGTGGTCGTGTTCGACAGGGTCGGGTCGCTCACGTTCGCGAACGACACCGCCCGTTCCCTGCTCGGCGTCGACCCCACGCGCACCGTGGCCGACGACATCGCGGCGCGCACATACATGCAGGCGGTGCGCGACCAGCTGCCGCGGTTCATGCTGGAGACCGGCGCAGCGGCCACGAACCGCTGGGAGGGTGAGATCGCCTTCCGTTCGCCCGACGGCCTGCCGCGCACCCTCACCGTCATCGTCCAGGTCGTGCGCGAGAGCGACGGAACGGTGCACCACTGGGCCACGATCGCGAGGGACATCACCGAGGAGCGCCAGGCCCGCGCCGAACTCGACCGCCTGGCCACCCACGACGCGCTCACCGGACTTCCGAACAGGGTGCTGTTCCTGCGCAAGACCACCGAGGCCCTCGAGCGTGCGGGAACAACCGGCGCGAACGTCGCGGTTCTCTTCATCGATCTCGACAAGCTGAAGCACGTGAACGACACCATCGGCCACGCGGTGGGCGACCAGTTGATCGTGTCCATCGCGCGGCGTCTCGCATCAGCCACCAGGCCGAGCGACACCGTCGCACGCATCTCGGGGGACGAGTTCGTGGTGCTGTGCGAGGGCGTCCTCGACGAGCACGTTGCGCTCGACGTCGCGGAGCGTGTGCGCACCTCCATCACCGGGCAGGTCGTGCTGCAGGGGATCGAGATCGAGACGGGCGCGAGCATCGGCGTGGCGCTCGCCACCGACGACCTGCTCACCGGCCGTTCCGCCGCCGACGCCGCGGTCACCCTCCTTCACGCCGCGGACACGGCGATGTACAAGGCGAAGCAGCGCGGCCGCGGGCGCAGCGAGCTGTACAGCGAGCAGATGCGCGCCGCCGCGCGCGAGCGGGTGCAGCTGTCGGCCGAGCTGGAGCGTGCCCTCGCGGGCGGCGAACTGGACCTCGTGTACCAACCCATCGAACTTGCCCATGCCGGGCGGGTCAGCGCGGTCGAGGCCTTCCTGCGCTGGAACCACCCCGTGCGCGGGCAGCTCTCCCCCGCCTCGTTCCTCGAGCTCGCAGACGAGTCCGGCCTCATCGGGCCGATCGGCGACTGGGTGCTCGACCGCGCGTGCCGCGACATCGGGGCGTGGGCGGCGGCAGGACTGGTCGACCCGGCGGTGTCGCTGCACGTCAACGTGTCGCGCCGGCAGCTGGCCGACACGTCGTTCGTCGACCGCACCGTGGCAACCCTGCGCGCGAACGGGATGGACGGGGCGCGGCTCGTGTGCGAGACCGGGGAGGCCACGCTCGTGGACGCGAACCCCGCGATCCTGCGCACCGTGAACGCACTGAAGCGCGCCGGCGTGCGCATCGCTGTGGACGACTTCGGATCGGGTTACTCCTCGCTCGCGTCGCTGCGCACCTTCCCCGCGGACATCCTGAAGATCGACGGCACGCTCGTGCGCGACGTCGGCCGCGTGGACGGGGGCGACGACCCCATGGTGCGGTCCATCATCCAGCTCGCGCACTCTCTGGAGCTCAGCGTGTGCGCCGAATGGGTCACGAGCGACGACCAACTGCAGCGCCTGCGCGTGCTGGGGTGCGACCTCGTCCAGGGCAACCGCATCGGTGCCGCGGCCACGGCGGACGAGTTCGCACGGCGGATGGGCGTGCGCCGATCCGGAGAGGTCCCGTCCGGACCGGGGAACTGACCGCAGGGATCAGGAACCGGCGGGCGCGGGTGCAGGGCCGGTGCCGGCGAAGTACGCGAGCAGCGGGGCCGCCTCGTTCTCGAGACGCACCACGGACCTGTTCCCGACCATGTCATTCGCCACAGGAAGCGCGTACGAGAGCGTGCCGCCGTCGGCCACCGGCCGCAGCTTGCGGGCCAGGTCGACCAACTTCAGTCCCCCATCGACCGAGAAGGCCGAGGTCGCCTCGCGCATCACGTTCGCGGCATCGAGCGGGTGCTCGGCCACGTACCGCGCGGTCGACTTGAGCAGGGAGTTCACGAACTTTCTCTGGCGCTCGGTGCGCCCGATGTCGGCGGAGGGGTCCATCTTCCAGCCGCCTTCCTTGTACTTCTGCTCGAAGTGGCGCGAGCGGGCATACGCGAGGGCCTGCGTGCCGTCTACGACCTTGCACGCCTTCCGGCCGATGTAGAAACCGGTGGACTTGTCGCGCGAGGCGCGGTCCACACAGACCTCCACCCCGTGGATGGCGTCGACGATCGCCTTGAACCCCTGGAAGTCGACCTCCAGGTAGTGGTGGATGGGGATGTTCAGCGCGCGCACCACCGTTCGCACCACCGTGTCGGGGCCCTCCCGGTAGGCCGAGTTGATGCGGTCGTACTTCTCCCCCGTGCCGATCCTCACGTAGAGGTCGCGCGGCACGGACATGAGCGACACCGAACCGTCCTCGGTGCCGTACCGCAGCACCATGAGGGTGTCCGACCGTTTCCCCGGGTTCGCGTCGGCGGACCCGATGTTCTCGAAATCAGGATCGTCAGGGTCGACGGTCTCGCGCGTGTCGGAGCCGACGAGGAGGTAGTTCTCGACCCCCGGGGTGGCCGGGGACAGTGCCGGCGTCACCTCGGCGATTCGCGCCACGCCGTCCAGCTGTGCGTTGGTGGCCCGCACCAGCCCGAGCGCACCGGCGAGCGCCACCACGAGCGCCGTGCCGAGGATCAGCAGCCAACGCGGGGCACCCGAGAGTCCGCCCTGTCGTTCCCCGCTCGTCACGTCCCAACGGTAGTTGTCAGGTGGCGGGACGCAGGTGCACCACATCGGCCGTGTCGATGCGGTGCGTGACGGCACAGTCGTCGATGACCACCAGTCTCCCGTCGCGTTCCACGTCCACCGCGCGGCCGTTCACCACGGCGCCGCCCGGCATCTCCACGCGCACCGCCGTGCCCACGGTCGCGAGGTCGCGCCGGTAGGCCACGTGCATGCTGTCCGCGTCGAGGGCGAGGAGATCATCGATGACGGGGAGCATGCCGGCGAGGAACACGCCGGGGTCTGGCAGGTCCGTGCAGCCGGCCGTGGCCATGCTCGCGGCACCGTCGGGCGCGGCACCGATGTTCACCCCGATGCCGACCACCACGAACGCGGGGCGCCCGTCGGGCCCGGGCGCACCCGCCTGGGCGAGCACACCGGCAATCTTCGCGGTGCCGACGAGGAGATCGTTCGGCCACTTCATCACCGCATCAACGCCGTGCGAACGCATGACGGACAGTGCCGCCATCGCGACGGCCTGCGTGAGCACGTGCGGGTCGGCAGGGACGTCGCGGAACAGGAACGAGACCAGCAGGTTCTCCCCGGGCGGCGCCTCCCACGTGCGGTCCAGGCGGCCGCGCCCCGCTGTCTGGTGGTCTGCCCGCAGCACGGAACGGTCGGGCGCCCCGGCAGCGCCCGCGGCCAGCAGGTCGGCATTGGTGCTGCCCGTCTCGGGGACGGCTTTCACGGTCCAGCCGGGCGGTTGGTTCGGCGGCGGAATGGGCATTGGGGCAAGATAGTCCCCTGTGCTGAAGAAGATCCTGATTGCCAACCGCGGGGAGATCGCCGTGCGCGTCATCCGCGCCGCCCGTGAGCTCGGAATCCAGACGGTCGCCGTCTACTCCGAGCTCGACCGCAACTCCCTCCACGTCAGGCTGGCCGACGAGGCCTACGCCCTCGGTGGCCAGACCGCGGCGGAGAGCTACCTGAACACCGAGGCCATCCTCGACGCCATCAAGAAGAGCGGGGCGGACGGTGTGCACCCCGGGTACGGCTTCTTCAGCGAGAACGCAGACTTCGCCCGCGCCATCACCGCGATGGGCGTTGCGTTCATCGGACCGCCGCCCGAGGCGATCGACGAGATGGGCGACAAGGTCTCCAGCCGCAAGGCCGCCCTGCGCGGCGGTGCGCCGATCGTGCCGGGCACCACCGAGTTCGTGACCACCGCGAAGGAGATCACGGACTTCGGCAACGAGTACGGCTGGCCGGTGGCCATCAAGGCCGCTTACGGCGGCGGCGGACGCGGCATGAAAGTCGTCCACTCGGCCGGCGAGGTGCAGGACGCAATGGACTCCGCCCAGCGCGAGGCGAAGAACTTCTTCGGTCGCGACGAGATCTACGTGGAGAAGTACCTCACCTGGCCGCGCCACATCGAGGTGCAGCTGGTCGGTGACCAGCACGGCAACGTGGTGTGGGTCAGCACCCGCGACTGCTCCGCCCAGCGACGCCACCAGAAGCTCATCGAGGAGGCCCCGGCGGCTGCGCTGCCCGACGGCCTCGAGGACCAGATGGGCGAGGCCGCCGTGAAGGCAGCCAAGGCCGTGGGCTACTACAACGCCGGCACTGTCGAGTTCATCTACCAGGACGGCGAGTTCTTCTTCCTCGAGATGAACACGCGCCTCCAGGTGGAGCACCCCGTCACCGAGGTGATCACGGGCATCGACCTGGTCGAGTGGCAGATCCGCGTTGCATCCGGCGAGAAGCTGCCGATGACGCAGAAGCAGGTCCTCGCCGCGCGCCGCGGCCACGCCATCGAGATCCGCATCAACGCCGAGAACCCGGCGGGCGGCAAGTTCCTGCCCTCCCCCGGGCCGATCAACAAGCTCGTCACTCCCGACGGGTTCGGCGTGCGCTTCGACGGCGGGTACGAGGCCGGCGACTCGATCAGCCAGTACTACGACAACCTGGTCGGCAAGCTCATCGTGTGGGGCAAGGACCGCGAGACCGCGATCGCCCGCACCATCCGTGCGCTCGAGGAGATGGTGGTCGAGGGTGTGGCCACCACCATCCCCGCCGACCTCGCAATCCTTCGGCACCCGGATTTCGTCGCGTTCCGGCACTCCACCAAGTGGGTCGAGGAGAAGCTCGACCTCTCGGGCATCGAGTCGGCGGCGCCGGTCGCCCCCGCCGGGGAGGACGACGCACCGCTCGTGCAGCGCACCACCACCGTGGAGGTCAACGGCCGCCGCTTCGACGTGAAGCTGTGGGTGCCGGAATCCGCGGGCGTCGCGGCGTCGGCCGCACCGAAGGCCAAGAAGCCCGCCCGTGCCGCGTCTGCCTCCGGCGGAGCAGGTGGAGGCAGCGGCCAGGTGGCAGTGCCGATGCAGGGCACCATCGTGAAGGTCCTCGTGGAGGTCGGCGACAAGGTGGAGGCTGGCCAGAGTGTGGTCGTCCTCGAGGCAATGAAGATGGAGAACCAAATCGAGGCCGACAAGAGCGGCACCGTGAAGGCCGTCAACGTGAAGCCGGGCGACACCGTTGGTGCCGGCGACGTGGTCGTCGTCATCGAGTAGACGCGGCGGCGCGCTACTCGGCGGCCTCGGTGAGCGCTTCCGCCAGTGACGGGTGCACCAGCAGGCTCTCGAGAATGTCGGCCACCTTCAGGTGCGCCGTGACGGCGAGCGCCACCACGCTGATGAGTTCGCCCGCGTGACGCCCCACGATGGTGCCGCCCAGCACCACCCCGGTGTTCGGGTCGGAGATCAGTTTCACGAAACCGTGCGGGTCGTTGTGGATCAGCGCCTTCGCGGTGCTCGAGAACGGCACCTTGGTGACCCGGATCTTGCGGCCCGACGAGAACGCCTCGGCCTCGGCGAGCCCCACGTCGGCGATCTCGGGCTGGGTGAAGATCGCGGATGCGGCCTTGTCGTAGTCGAGCACACGCATCCCCGAGCGTGACTGACCCAGCACGTGCTCGGCGATCTTGCGGCCCTGCATGGACGCCACCGACGAGAGCGGGAGCTTCCCGCTGACGTCGCCCGCGGCGTAGATGTGCGCCACGTTGGTGCGGCAATGCTCGTCGATGCCCACGAACCCACGGCTGTCGAGTTCCACGCCGGCGGCCTCGAGCCCGAGGCCCTCGACATTCGGCTCCGAACCGATGGCGAGCACCGCATGGGTGGCACGAACCTGGCGGCCGTCGTCGCACGACACCACGACCTCGTCACCTTCGCGCACGATGGACTGGGCCCGCGCGCCCTTCAGCAACTTCACGCCGCGGTCGAGAAAACGGTCCTCGAGCGCGGCGGCGGCTTCTGCGTCCTTGCCCGGCAGGACCTGCTGTCGGCTGACCACCAGCGTGACTTCGGCACCGAAGGACGAGAACATGTGGACGAACTCCACGCCGGTCACGCCCGAGCCGACCACCACGATGCTGCGCGGGAACACCTTCGGCGGGTAGCAGTCACGGGTGGTGAGGATGCGCTCGCCGTCGGGCACGACCCACGCAGGGATCCTCGGGCGCGAGCCGGTGGCGATCACGAAGGAATCACCCTGGATGCGCGTCTCCCCCGTGGAGGAGCGCACCACGACCTCGTTCGGTCCTGTGAACGTGGCCTCACCCATGACAATCCGCACGCCCTGGCTCTGCAGCAGCTGTGTGGTGTTCTGCTGCATCCGCGAGACGATCCCGCCGATGCGGTCCGACAGCGAGTCGACGTCGATCTCCACGTCATGCTGCTCGATTCCCATGCCGGCGAACCGCTTGGTGGCACTCATGGCGCCGCCGGTGGCGATCATGGCCTTCGAGGGGATGCAGTCGAGTAGATGCGCCGCGCCGCCCACGATCTCGCGCTCGATCATGGTGACATCGGCCCCGAGCCGCGCGGCCCACGTGGCCGCCGCGTTCCCGCCCGGTCCCCCGCCGATGATCACGAGTCGATGCGCCACGCGCTCAGGCTATCCAGCAGGTCCGCCGCGGCGACGTGAACCTCAGGTGGACGGCGGCGAGAGCGTGCTGGTCGTGCTGGAGGCCAGCGGTACGATGACCGGCACGGTCGTGGTGGCCGACGGGTCGGTGGTCGTGGTCACCGACGGGACGGTGGTCGATGTGCTCGTCGTTGACGTGCTGGTTGTGGTCGATGTGGTCGGCACGGGGACGGTGGTCGTGGGCACCGGCACCTTGTTCGGGCAGTAGCGGGAGGGGAATCCGATCTGGTCGCGCCGCTCGCCCACCCATTCGAAGTGCATGCCGTCGGTCGGCCAGAAGTTGCCGCCCCATGCGAAGCCCCACTTGCGGAATATGCGGACCACGTCGCAGTCCATCACCGGGGTCTTCCACTGCGCGTTCTCGAGTGTGTTCATGTCGATCGCCATGCCGTAGGCGTGACGGGACGGCGCACCGAAAATCCCTGCGAGCCGGTTGTACCGCCCGACGAAACAGCCGCCGTACCTGTTCGAGTTCGCCACATCGATCTTCCCCGCGAGGCCCGCCTTGGCGACGTCGCGCAAGGCCCCCTCGATCGCGTCGACGACCTTCTTGTGGCAGTTGTTGCGCAGCGGGACGGCCGAGTAACGACGGAACCAGTTGATGTTGGATGCACGCCACGAATCCTCCACATGGATGGCCGACGACCCGCTGGGCCTGAACGCGAACTCCCCCAGCAACAACTTGGTCGTGGCGACGCCGAGCGTCTGGTCCGGATCCGGCAGGTCCCACGACGTGCGCAGCCGGTACGTCGCGCCCAGGTCGACCTTCCGGCGGCGCAGCGCCGCGTACAGGTCGGAGACCTTCCCGAAACCCGTGATGGACACGCGGGAGACCGAGGTGACCCCGAGCGACAGCCCGTCAACCGACGACATGATGAGGTCCTCACCATCGGCAAAATCGTTGGAGACGATCATCCCGACCGCGAAACGGCGCACCCGGTTGCGCGAGTCACGGAGGGACACGACGTCTCCCACCTCCGCGTCACGGATCCTCGCCGAGTTCCCGCCCATGATGACCTGACCGGCGGCAAGGACAGCCGCCATGTCCTCGCCGCCGGTGGCGCGGACGAACTCGACGGGCAGAATCCGCGTGCTCATCGGCACCCGCCATCCCTTCGGTTGCTGCATGAGAACGCGGTCACCCCGGATGTAGGCGGTCATCGCGAGCGTGGCGTGGCGAATCACGTGAGGGACGGCCCCCACGTCGCGTGCTGCCGCCGAGATGCGCGAGAGGTCGGCGGAACCGAGGGACACGGACCGGGAAACCGTGACCACAGGCGTGCCGAGCCCGCCGGGAAGATCGCCGGCCGCCGACACCCTGTTCAGCATCGGGGCGGTCGAGGCGAGAACGACCGCCGCGGCTGTCGCGAGTCGTCCCGTCCTGCTCACGCGGACACCGTAGTCGCGCAACCACTTTCCCCCGGTCGGTCCGCACCAACTACCGTTGCGTTCCTGTGAGTGAGCACGACGAGGGACAGACGGGCGGCGGACTCGAGGCCGAGAAGTCCCGACGGCTCGCCCGGATCGATGAGATGCGCGGGGAGGGGACGAACCCTTACCCCTACCGCTTCGACAGGTCCCACACGCTCGGGGAGATCCGCGCCGCGCACGCGCACCTGGAACCAGGGGCGGAGACGGACACCGAGGTCACGGTCGCGGGCCGTGTGATGCTCAGTCGCGACCAGGGAAAGCTCATCTTCGTCACTCTCCAGGACCGCTCCGGGACCATCCAGCTGTTCGTCTCGAAGGGGGTCGTCGGCGACGCCGCCTTCGACGCGGTCAACGCCCTGGACCTCGGCGACTGGGTGGGGGTGCGCGGCACCGTCATGACCACCCGCAAGGGGGAACTCTCGGTGAAGGTCTCGACGTGCGAACTGCTCGCCAAGGCGGTCCGTCCCCTCCCCGACAAGTGGCACGGAATCGCCGACACCGACACCCGCTACCGCCAGCGCTACGCGGACCTCATCGTGAACGAGGAGTCCCGCCGCATGTTCGAGGTGCGCCACGCCACCATCGCCAGCTTCCGCCGCACTCTCGCGGACCGCGGCTACATCGAGGTGGAGACCCCGGTGCTTCACGTGGAGGCGGGCGGCGCGCACGCCAGGCCGTTCACCACGCACCACAACGCCCTCGACATGCAGCTCTACCTGCGCATCGCGCTCGAGCTGCACCTGAAGCGGCTCATCGTCGGCGGCATGGAGCGGGTCTTCGAGATCGGCCGCGTGTTCCGCAACGAGGGCATCTCCACGCGGCACAACCCCGAATTCACGATGATGGAGCTCTACCAGGCCTTCGGTGACTACACCGAGATGATGGAGATCACCGAGCACCTCATCACCACGGCCGCCCTCGATGCCACCGGCACCTCCGTGGTGCGCATCGACGACAGGCCGGTCGAGCTGGCCCGCCCGTGGCGCCGCGTGCGGATGGTCGATCTCGTGGCCGAGGCCACGGGGGTTGCCGTCCACCCCTCCATGCCCCGCGCCGCGCTGGTCGAGCTCGCAGGGAAACACGGCGTGAAGGTCGAGGACAGGTTCGGCACCGGCAAGATCATCGAGGAGCTGTTCGAGAACCTCTGCGAGTCGGCGCTGCGCGAGCCCACCTTCGTCACCCACCACCCGGTGGAGATCAGCCCCCTCGCCCGCGTGGACCGCGACGACGCCCATCTCACCGAGCGGTTCGAACTGTTCGTCGGCGGCCGTGAGCTCGCCAACGGCTACAGCGAGCTGAACGACCCCGTCGAACAGCGCCTCCGCTTCGAGGAGGAGCAGAAGGCGAAGGACGCGGGCAACGCCGAGGCCGGCACCGTCGACGAGGACTACCTGCGCGCGCTCGAGTACGGCATGCCCCCCACCGGCGGTCTCGGGATCGGCATGGACCGGCTGGCCATGCTGCTCGCGGACACGCAGACAATCCGCGACGTCGTCCTCTTCCCCACACTGAGACCGGAGGTGCTCTAGACATGGCAACTGCATGGGGCGTGGGAATCGCCACACTCGACGCCGACGGCGCGACACTCGATGTCCGGTTCAGGGGGCTCGGGCTGGGTGACGCCGTCCCCGCCGACGCACCGTCGGTCTCCACCGCGGTGGACACCGATCCCGACAGGGCCGTCGCGTTGCGGCCCGTCAGCATCGTCATCGACACCGACTCGCCCATTGCCGACGGGGTCGACGCGTACCTCCGGCTGCATCTCCTCTCCCACCGCCTGGTGAGGCCGCGCAGCATGAATCTCGACGGCATCTTCGGCCATCTCCAGAACGTCGCGTGGACCGACAGGGGTCCCGTGCCGGTGGCGGCGGTCGAGAGCGTGCAGTGGAACCTCGCCCGCCAGGGCAGGCCATTCGTGGTGCACGGCGTGGACAAGTTCCCGCGCATGACCGACTACGTCGTGCCGTCAGGGGTCCGCATCGCCGATGCGAGCCGCGTGCGCCTCGGTGCGCACCTCTCCCCCGGCACCACCGTGATGCACGAGGGGTTCTGCAATTTCAACGCGGGAACCCTCGGTGCGTCCATGGTGGAGGGCCGCATCTCCCAGGGCGTCATCGTTGGCGACGGCAGCGACATCGGTGGCGGAGCATCCATTCAGGGGACCCTCTCGGGTGGCGGCAAGGAGATGGTCACCATCGGCGAGCGGTGCCTGCTCGGCGCGAACGCCGGCATCGGCATCAGCCTGGGTGACGACTGCGTGGTGGAGGCGGGTCTGTACGTGACGGCGGGAACAGTGGTGCGCGACCCCGACGGCAACCTCGTGAAGGCGAGGCTGCTCTCGGGCCAGTCGGGCCTGCTCTACTGGCGCAACTCCCAGACCGGCGCGGTCGAGACGTCGATGCGCAAGGGGTCGTGGGGCGGTCTGAACGCCGACCTGCACAAGAACTGATGAATCCCGACGATCTCGAGGCCCTGATCCACCGTCGCGCGAGCGGGATGACGATCGACCGTGCGAGGGAGGTGCCCCGCGACGTCGTCGAACGCATCGTGAACGCGGCCGTCGCGGCACCGAACCACCGCAAGACCAGACCCCTTCGGGTGGCAGTGCTGCAGGGCGAGTCCCGCCTCGGCTTCGGCGAGGCAGTCGCTTCCGTGATGTCGGCGCAGGGCGAGGACGAGAACCGGGTGGAGAAGGCCCGCACGAAGTACGGCCGAGCGCCCGTTGTGCTGGTCGTCGCATCGGCTCCCGGCGAGAGCGACCTGGAGACCGCCGAGAACGAGTACTCGGTGGCCGCCGGCATCCAGAACATGCTGCTGATGATCGAGGCGTTCGGGCTCACGGCGCTGTGGAGCAGCCCCGTGAAGGGCGCCGAGGAGGAGATGAACGGGTTCTGCGGGTTCCCCACCGGCTCGCGGATGATCGGACTGATCTACCTCGGTCACGGCACCCGGGAGACTCCCCCTCGCGACCGTCCGGTGCCCGAGATCAACTGGTTGAACTGAACACTGCGGTGAATCCGCTTCACGTGAACCCGAACTGTCGGTGAACTCGCGCCGAACAGTTAGGTTCCCGCCTTCTCGGGGCGGGTGCCCCGGTGCCGAGTGACCATAACTTTCACTCGTGGAGACGGCACGTGCGCGAAATGCCGCCCTGGACGGACTGCGTGCGGTCGCGCTTGTCAGGGTGATGACGTGGCACGCAACCGGCTGGCCGGTCACCACGTGGATAGTCGCTTCCGTGCCCGCGATGTTCGTCGTGACCGGATTCCTTCTTGCCCAGTCTGCAACGGACACCCCGACGGCATCAGTGATCTCGTCTCGGTTGCGGCGGCTGTACCCGCCGTATCTGCTCTACGCCGCGACCGTCCTCGTGGTCACCAGACTTGACGGTTCCCCCCGCGGACCGCTAGTCGACTTCATCATCCCGTTACGCACCCCCCGGTCTGACGTCGCTTCCGGTTGGCTCACCACGCAGTTGTGGTACCTCAGCGCATATCTGTGGATCCTGATACTCGCCCCACTCATTCTCTCCGGCGTGCGCAGGTCCGCCGTTGCGACCCTTTCTGTCCTTCTTGCCGGTCTCGCATGGACCTCTCTTGCGGGAGTAGAGCCGGGAACGACCGGGTGGATCGCGGCCGACGTGCTCCTTTACGGGTCATGCACCGCCGCCGGAATGGTGCTCCAACAACGTGACATGCCGCGGCGGGCTGTGCTCCTTGCCGTGGCAGGAGTATCGGCTGCCGTGGCTGTGGCATGGTCATCCTGGCGACCACCGCTTGATTCTGTCGTGAACAATGACCATGTCCTGCACCTTCTGGTGGGTGCGTCATGGACGGCGCTCCTCCTGACGTTGCCGGCGCTCCTCGAGTGGATTGCCGGTTTCGGTCCTGCACGTATCATCACAAGGTCGTCCCTGACCGTCTACCTATGGCACTCCTTCGTCGCGTGGTCCGCGTGGATTGCAATGCCCTCGGCCGTTGACGAGACGTGGCGGGCCGCCGGCGCACTGACGGTGACGCTGCTTGCCGCCCCGGTCATCGCATCGATCCTCGGGCCCTTCGAGAATGTCGCCACCGGACGACGCCCATCAAGCACACGACGTGTGATTCTGGCGCTCTCGCCGGCACCCCTGATCATTGCGACAGTCGCATTCGGCGCCGTGGACCTCGGCGCAACCGTGACCGACCAGCCGCTCCCCCCGTCCGCCGCCCCGGTGGTGGTTCCCGTCCCGGTTGACAGGACTGTCACGGATTTCCTTAGGAGCCGCAGCCCGGACGACCGTTCCCTGCCGATTGCAGAACTCCAGCAACTGCTCGAACGTCACAATTCACGGATCGGCCTCGGTGGCCTCCGGGCAGTCGTGATCACCGCCGACGGGCGACGCTGGTCCGGCGGCACCGCGGAGATGGACGACGACTACGAGAGAAGTGCGATCGGGAGTCTCACGAAGACGTTCACAACGAGCATCATCATGCAGGAGGTCGCTCGCGGGACCATCAAGATGGACGACCCAATCGGCGACCTTGGGATCGGGTTCGGCAAGCCCCAATTGACCGTCCGGCAGCTTCTCACCCACACGTCGGGCATTGCGAAGGTCACCGAGAACAAGGCGTTGCTGGAGGATGGCACACCCGTCGAAGAGGTCGTTCTCTGGGCTGGCAGGAAACCACTTGATTTCAGTCCCGGTTCCAGGGTCAAGTACTCCACCACGGGCTTTGCCGTGCTCGGGATCCACCTGGAGAATGTGACTGGACGGACGTTCGAGGACCTTGTGGAGGAACGAATTGCCCAGCCGTACGGATACGACCTCGAGTACTTCAGGTCACGATACCGAAGCATCGGGTTCGCCACCGGCGGAATTCTCATCAACATGGATGATCTCGCCGACTGGATCCGGCGCTATGTCCGTGACCGGTCAACCCCTGGCGGCCTGTGGGCCTGGGACTTCCGGGGCACCACGGGCATCGGAATCCACAGTTACTGTCCCTGCGAAGGCCGGAAATCAACGGCCCTCGGTCACATGGGCGGGAGAACGTTTGCCACTGTCGACGCCGATGGAACAGTCGTGGTCATCGACTCGCGGGGCATCCTCGTTCTCGAGAACTACGAGAGCACCCAGTCACTCGCCCAGGAACTGAGGCTCCTCGCGGGTGGCGGCGTGAAACGACTCGTTCCATGAACGGCAATCCCGCCCGTCGGCGGTCAGTCGTCACTGGCATCGGCGCGGTCACGGCTGCCGGAACGGCGGTGAATCTGGCCCTCGTTGTGGCCTCAGCACGCAACCCGTGGGGTGCGACGAGATTCACACTGTTCGACGACGCAATGATCTCAATGAGCTATGCGAGAACCCTCGCCGAGACCGGGTCGCTCGTGTGGTTTGACGGCGCCCCTCGTGTACAGGGATTCACGAACCCGTTGTGGACGCTCTTCATGACGCTCATCCATCTTCTCGGTTTCGAGGGTTCGACGGCCGCTCTGGTCGTGGCGCTCACGGGCGTGGCAGTGCTCTCCCTGCTCGCGTGGACCGCCGGCTCCGTCGTCCGGTCGGTTCTTCCCACGGAGGCGGAACTCGTGGGTTCGGTGACCGCCGCTACGGTCTTCCTTCTCTTCCCCACGTCGTACTGGACACTGCGCGGCATGGAAGTGGGGGTCGTGGCACTCGCTGCTGTCACACTCCTCCGACTCAACTGCGGACCCGGGGACGCCCGTCGCGCTGCGCAGTGGGGTGCACCGATGACGGCCATCGGCGGGGTCCTCACGAGGTTGGATTTCGTGATCGTTGCAGTGACCATGGCACTCGTCGCATTTCTCTGGTCCAATGACCCGCCACGCCGGCGGGTCGCCGCATTGACGGGTGTGTCCGCCGGCGCGGCCGCCGGCGCATCCTTGCTCGTTCAGCTTGCCTACTACGGGTCGGCACTGCCGACGACGTACACATTGAAGATGTCCGGCACAGGACTCATCGAACGAGCGACACGCGGAACTCTGGCGAGCGCCGAGATGATCCCGGCGATTTTCCTCTCGATCGTCGCGCTCGTCGTTGTCCGCAGGAGGAACGACTCACGCTCGTTGATTGTCAGTGCCGCCGCCCTCGCCTTCCTCGCAATGTGTGCCTATTCGGTGTACGTCGGAGGGGACGCATGGGAGAACGACATGCCCGGACGGTTCCACGCATCTGTGCTTCCCCTCGTCGTAGTTGCCGCTTCCTGTGCCTTCGGCGACAGGTCAGTCATCCGCAAACTCGCAACGCTCCGCTGGATCGTGCCGATTGCATGCTCCCTCGGCGCGGTGGGTGCAGGGGTCCTCGTCAACCCTTCAGGCTTCGCCCTGGACAGGACCGTCACGGTGACCATCGCCGTCGGGATGACGACATGGGCATTCTGGTGGGCCTCTAGCAGGCGGGTCCCGCGGGTTCGCCCCGCCTCGATTCTTCCTGTCGTCACGGCAGCACTTCTCATTGTGCCGGCGTCGGTCTCCGTCCAACCGTTCGGGCGGCTCATGAGTCAGCGTGACCCCTTGGGAGCACGCACGAACCTGTGGGTGACCACCAACGTCGAGACACTCACGACGGTGATTGACCCGGCAGCCACGGTTGCAACCGTGTGGGCCGGAGTACCGGCCTATTACGGACGGTGGAAGATGATCGACCTGCTCGGCAAGAACGACCCCGTCATCGCCTCGTCAAACCCGCGTGCGCCGTTCTTTCCGGGTCATGACAAGTGGGACTACGACCACAGCGTGCGCAGCCTGAACCCGGATGTCGTGTTCCAGGTCTTCTCCCGCGACCCGACGGAGGACATTCCAGCCAAGCTTGCGGCATGGGGCTATGAACGCCTGTGCCTCACCACGGGAAAGTTCTCGGCTAACGGGGCATGGTTCCTGCGGCGGAGTCCGCGGGTGAGGCATGACTTGCTCACTCCCTGCGGAACTTGACAGAGATCAATCGCGACCGAGCGAGGCGAACCAGGACTCGGGGTCCTCGATGTCGCCACGGATTTTCTTCCACACGCGTGCGACGCCCTCGCGACCCGACGCGGGGTAGGCCGCGATGCGGTCGCCCAGCTCGTTCGCCCGTTCCAGCACGGCACCGTCGGCGACGGTCTCGGTGACGACCGCCAGCCTCAGCAGCTCCGCGGCGGGAACGCGGTCGGCAACGAGCAACAGCCTGTCCGCCACGGCGGGACTGTGGCGCAGGTGGAGCCACGCCTGGTTCATCGGGGCGGCGAGCCCCATCGCCATCTCGGACACCTGCAGGAACGACCCCTCCCCCGCCACCACGATGTCCGCGGCGAGAACGAGCGCCGCACCCGCGTTGATCGCGTACTTCTCGAGGGCGACAACGACCGGCACGGGGCAGGTGTAGATCTCGGCGTGCACCTGCGTCCACGCCGGGATGGGCCCCGGCTTCCCCCCGTCGCCCGAGGCCTTCAGGTCGATGCCTGAGCAGAACACGCCGTCCGCACCGTGCAGCACGACGCAACCAGCCGAAGGGTCGGCCCCCACGGAACGGAACGCGTCGCGCAGCTGCTCGGCGAGCTCGGCCGTGACGGAGTTCTTCCTCTCGGGGCGGTTCAGGACGATGTTGACCCGCGCGCCCGAGCGTTCGACGAGGACTGCGGGTCCAGGCGACATCAGTGCGGCTGGTACGTGCCGAACACGTCGCGGAGCGCGTCGCTGACCTCGCCGAGCGTGGCGTGCGCGCGCAGGGCCTCCTTCATCGGGAGCAGGAGGTTCCCCGAGCCGCGCGCGGTGGTGCGCACCTCCTCGAGCAGCGCCGCGACCTTCGCCTGGTCGCGGTTCTCCTTGAACTTCTTCAGCCGCGCGATCTGGCCGACGGCGAGGCTGGGGTCGATGGGGAAGACGTTCGGCTCCGGCTCGGAGTCCACGGTGAACTTGTTGACGCCCACGATGACCCGCTCGTCGTCATCAATCGACTTCGTGTACTGGTACGCGCTGTCGCCGATCTCGTCCATCTGGTACCCCGCCTCGATGGCGGCCACGGCGCCGCCCATGGCGTCGATCTTCTCGATGTACTCCCACGCGAGACGCTCGACCTCGTCGGTCAGCTGCTCCACGAAGTAGGAGCCGGCGAGCGGGTCGGGGGTGTCGGCGACGCCGCTCTCGTACCCGATGATCTGCTGAGTCCGCAGTGCGATGCGGGCCGCCTCCTCCGTGGGAAGTCCGAGGGCCTCGTCGAAGCCGTTCGTGTGGAGGGACTGCGTGCCGCCGAGCACGGCGGCGAGGGACTGCACAGCCACGCGCACCACGTTGTTCAGCGGCTGCTGGGCCGTGAGGGTGGAGCCGCCGGTCTGGGTGTGGAAACGGAGCAGCTTGCTCGCCTCCTTCTTCGCCCCGAAACGCTCGGTCATGATCCTGTGCCACATGCGGCGGCTGGCCCGGAACTTGGCGACCTCCTCGAAGAAGTTGTTGTGCCCGTTCCAGAAGAACGACAGGCGCGGCGCGAAGTCGTCGACATCGAGCCCGGCGTCCACCGCGGCCTGCACGTAGGCGATGGCGTCGGCCAGCGTGAACGCGATCTCCTGCACCGCCGTGCTGCCGGCCTCGCGGATGTGGTAGCCCGAGATGGAGATGGTGTTCCACTTCGGCACGTTCCTCGAGCAGTAGTCGAAGATGTCGGTGATGAGGCGCATCGAGGGCCTCGGCGGGTACACGTACGTGCCGCGGG
>RFZO01000131.1 GCA_009920715.1 Actinomycetota bacterium
AAACCCTGCTCGACGTCTGCCATGAGCGCCATGGCATGGGCATCCGGCATGCCGGTGGACATGAAGGACTGCTGGTTGGCCGTGTTAGCGGACTCCAGCTGGCTGGCGTCGCCTTCCCAAAGGGTGAAGTCCCGACCCCCGAGGAATTCCAGCGGCAGTACGACCGCTGGTCCGACGTGTTCCGCACCCTCCTCGCGGACGAAGACGAAAGGACGTGCGGTGAATGCGGCGGGGCGGGCAAGATCGCTACAGGTGGCGACGATGAGCGATGATCGGCTCCTCACCGTCAAACAGGCAACTGATATGCTCGGCGTCCACGACGACACCGTCCGTCGCTGGGGCGATGACGGCACGCTTCCAATGGTGCGGACACCCGGTGGGCACCGTCGATACCCCCTCTCCGGCGTGGAGAGAATCCTCGGGAAGCGACAGCCGGAAGCCCCCAAGGACACGACCATTCGGGTCGCGATCTACTGCCGGGTGAGCAGCCATGAACAAAAGCAGAAGGGCGACCTCGAACGACAAGTCGGACGAGTCACCGCCCATTGTGTTGAGAGGAAGCACCACATCAAAGAGGTGCTGGAGGACGTGGGTTCTGGGATGTCCGACAACCGACCGAAGCTCCGACGGTTGTTTGGGATGGTGAACGCCAACGAGATCGACCGGGTCATCGTAGAACACAAGGACCGCCTCACCCGGTTCAACTTCGGCTTTGTGGAAGCCTACTTTGCAAGTCACGGGGTAGTGATCGAATGGGTAAGCGAGACTTTGGGGAAGTCCTACGATGATGAACTCGTAGAAGACATTCTCTCGCTGATGGCCTCGTTCTCGGCTCGGATCTACGGCAAGCGGAGTGCCGAAAACCGGAAGAAGGCGAGGGCGGCAAAGTGAAAATCGTCCGAGCCTACAAGATCGCTCTTGACCCCAACGACCGCCAGCGCACGGCCTTCATCCGCCACGCGGGTGCCGCTCGTTGGGCTTACAACTGGGGGCTCTCGACCTGGAAACGGCTCTACGCGGAGCGGAAGACAGCCATCGAAGGGACGGGCGAGAAGGTCGGAAAGATCACCGACGCGATGGACCTTCATAAACGGTTGAACGCCCTCAAAGGGCTGCCATCCGAAGATGGGGGTGTCCCCTGGATGTACGAGGTCTCCAAGTGCGCCCCACAGGAGGCCCTCCGAGACCTCGAACGGGCCTACAAGAACACCTTCCAGCGGCTTTCGGAAGGTAAGAAAGGCGGTTTTCCGAGGTACAAGTCGAAGCACCGGAACCGGAAGTCGTTCAGACTCACCGGATCAATCGCGGTCGAAAATCGCCGGATTCGGCTCCCCGTGATCGGGTGGGTTCGTCTCGCGGAACAGGGCTACGCTCCAACCGACACTCCGATCAAGTCGGTCACTGTCTCCGAGAAAGCAGGACGGTGGTTTGCTTCCGTTCTAGTCGAAGTTGAGCAGGTCGAATCCATCGCCGCGGACGGACCGCTGATCGGGATTGACCTTGGGATCAACGCTCTCGCGACCTGTTCGGACGGGACAGTCTATGAGAACCCGAGGGCTCTCAATCAGGAACAGGAGAAGATCAAGCGGCTGTCCAAACGGATGACTCGACAGGTCAAAACATCGAACCGGAGGAGGAAGACGAAGGAGAGGTTGGCTCGGGCTCACACACGGGCCGCAAACATCCGAGCGGACGCCCTCCACAAGATGACGACGGAGATCGTGAGAACCAAGCGACCTTCTGTCATCGTGTTGGAGGATCTCAACGTTCGCGGGATGGTGAAGAATCGTAGGTTGGCCCGATCCGTCTCGGACGCGGCTTTCGGGGAAACCCGGAGGTTGTTCGAGTACAAGTGTCGTTGGTCGGGGTCTGAATTGGTCGTCGCGGACCGCTTCTATCCATCGACGAAGCGGTGCTCGTGCTGCGGAGTTGTACGAGAGGAGATGGGCCTTGGAGAGCGGGTGTTCGTGTGCGAGTCGTGCGGCTTCGCCGCGGGACGGGACTTGAACGCCTCGTTCAACCTTCGAGACTATCCGAAGTTGATCACCGCCAGTTCGGCGGGGCGCGCAGGCGCGGCTCGTGGAGGGGACGTAAGACCTGTTCGGACGAGTCCGAACAGGCAGACCTCGTTGAAGCGAGAAGTAGACAGCAAAGAGGTGGCGGCGTGAGCCGATCACCCACTTTACATAAGTTCTACGGAACGGGTGTGTGTACCCCGCCTCGAGGCGGGCGGACACGTCCTGGGGCCGCACACGGCGACGCTGACCCGTCGGGTCGACCATCCACACCATCCCCGCCACCGAACCACCCACCTTGCCGTAGACCCACCCGCCAACAACCAACGTCGCCGCCTCGTCAGGCCACAACCGGCGGTTCACCGTCCCGTCGTTCACCCACACCCGACCACGCTGCTGCGTCGAAATCAACGCCCGCGTCTCATCCCCGTGCGACGTAGGCATCTCCGCCGCACGACGACGCCCGCTATCCCGCATCCGTTCGATGGTCTCAGGCGTGTTCTTGCGTCCCGTGACGGACTCGACCCGACGGGCGACCTGCTCGGGCGTCTGCTTGCGGCCACGGTTCTTCGCGGCGGTCTTCATGACACCTCGATGGTGGGATTCCTTCGTGATGAACACCCGATTTCGGTTGAGGGATGCGCGAGCCTTCTCGATCAGATCGGGGCGGGACTTGAACGTGGCTCGTTGTTTCTCGATGGACTCGGGCGTGCGAACCATCCCAGTCATCCCGCCACGGGACGACGCGACCAGGTTCACACACCCAGGTTTGCGGAAGTTCGCGTCCAACCACGCCTGTTCCGCGTCGGGACACTCGTCCGGGGCCAATACCGATACCACCTCGGGCTCGAACCGCCCGTAGCGGTCGTACACCCGCTGCATCCGGCGGTTGTCGTGCCGACCCTCGCGGAGTTCGCGCAGGTGATCAGCCCAACGTTTCTTGAAGTTCTTGGTGCGCCCACCGTAGTAGTGCGTGTCCGACAGGCGGATGATGTAGATGCCACCCTCGGGGGTAGCAGGGGGACGCGGGTATCGTCAGGCAGCATCGCAGCCCTCCTCTTCAGGGTTGTTGTGTCAGGAACCGACGGACGCGCCAACGTCCGTCGGTTCCGCTTCTTCGTACGACTAGAACCCAGAACCGCCCGTACGACCCGCCGTGAATCGGCTCGAACCGAGCTGGCCGATGGTGGGGTCCAGCCCGCTCGGCAAAAACTCCCCGTAGATCGAGGAAAAGTCGTGGACGTCGGTGATCGTCATCGAGCCAGACTCGGAGATCATGGCCTGGTCGGCGGAGATGGTGGCGGACCACTGGTTCCACCAGCACGCCTCGTACAGGGTGACGATGACGGTGTGCCCGCCGGTGGTGAGACCGCTGGGACCGGTCACCTGGGGGTAGGTGACGGACTTGACGCCGCCCTCGAAGGACCCGCTGGGTGCGGAGTAGCCGGTGTTGGCCGCGCCGAGGTCGTTGTCTGCGAGGGTCGAGAAGACGAGCTGGTGCTCGACGTCGAAGGGCCAGCGGTGGTGGCGGAGGCTGCGGACGGGGCCGTCGACGCCCGCCGCGTAGCCCGTGGCCTGCCACAGGGAGGACAGGTACATGAGGGCGCGGTCCACGGACGCCTCGCGGGGTGCCGTGACGCCGGGCACGAGCTCCGCGACCTGGTCCCCGAAGCCGATGCCGCGCACCGGGTCGATGGTGCGGTTTTCAGACGGGGCGAAGTTCGTGATGAGCCCGATCTGGAACAGGGCCGTGTCGTCCCCGTAGGACGGGGCGAGGATGCGGACCTTCTGCGAGACGGCGACGCGGGTGTTGGGCGACGTACCCAGCTTGTAGATGTACGACGAACCGCCGCGCCCGTTTGCAGGGGTGTTGTCCTGGCCGGAAGCCATGTCGGGACTCCTGTGTGGGTCGGTCCGACCTGGACCGCACCGCTCACCATCCCCGACGGTATAGGGGGCCTATCGACCCGCCTCGTCGACCTCCGCCCGCGCCAGATCGAGCGCAGCCGTGCGCTCGTCGGGGGTGAGGCGCACCCGGTCCCCGTCCCCGTCCAGGGCCTCCACGACCCTGTCGGGGCTGCGCGTCCCGTGGGACACCACGACGGTCAGGTCCTGTTCCCCACGCCTCACGGTCACAGTCGAACGCATCGGTCACCTCGCTTCGGATGTACCCCGTTCGGGGTGTGAGTCGGACCTCGATGTGGTTGGTCCGACCCTGTGACCGGGCGGTGTACCCTCGGTGAAAGGAGCCGACCATGAGCACCACCTTCCACTGCCCCGAGGCCCCGTCGCGGTACGTCCGCCGCCCGTGCTCGAGTCCAGGCCTGGGCCTCGCGTGCCGCGAGGGCGACCGGTGCGGCTACTGCGACGACGGGTTCGAGGAAGACGTCGAGACGGACGCCCCGTCCGTCAACATGTCGGGGGTCAACGCGAGTGCGGTGCTCTCCGCACTCGGCCTCCTCGAGTTCGGGGACGTCTCTTACGGGCGCATCGAGCACGCCCGTGTGCCCGACGCCCTGCGTCGCATCCTCCGCCTGCTGAACACCGACGGTGCGGTCGAGGCGCACGCCCGTCCCGCCAGCGAGGACGTCGGTGCGATGGGTGCGCGGTCCTTCGACCTCGGTGAGGACGGGGACGACTTCGCCGACCGCGTGCGCCGCCTCCAGGCCGTACTGGTGTACGCGGCGGACAGCGGCTATTCCGTGGCCTGGGACTGAGGGCCTCAGTCCCTCGCGCCGCCGAAGTAGGGCTTCGCGTGACCCGCGTCGATGAGCATCTGGTTGATGCTGCGGTCCAGGGGCTTGCCGGCCCCGTCGAACAGGAAGACCTCGGCGAGGAACCGCCCGTACTTCTCCTTCTTGTCCTTCGTGGTCCTCACGATGACGGGGGTGCCCTCCTTCAGGGTGTCGATCAGGTACTGCTTCGCGGCGCGTCCCTCGTCGCAGGCAGCGGGACCGTAGGACTCAGGGGTGTTGATGCCGACGAGGCGGAAGCGTGCCTTGTAGGACATCTCGAAGCCGAGGGACACGGCCAGGTCGACGGTGTCCCCGTCGACGACGTGGAGCACGGTTGCGCGGTAGATGTAGAGCATGAGGGGTTCCTCCCACGACCCTCCGTGGGCATAGGGGTGGAACCGGCTCAGGCCTCCGCGACCTCACCGCGCACGATGCACGGGAGGTACGCCCACACGAAGGCGGGGAGTTCGCCCAGACCCCGCGTGACGGACACGATGATGTAGATGAGCGTCTCGGGCGGGATGCGGTCGCCGACGGGACGGGGAAGGTTGTGCTGGTCGCACCAGTACGAGACCTCCATGCGGCACCTCCTACTGTCATCATAGCAAATTATCTTATCTTCTGTACCGCACCGAAGCATTACCCATCGTCCCCCCACACGAAGGCGACGGCACGGGCGAGGGCCTCGTCGGCCTCGAACGCGTGCGTGGCGAAGTCCCGACCCCGCATTGTCATGTGGACGGTGTACCCGCCCCACTCGTTCGGGAACACGTCGTAGGACTCCAGGTCGGGGTGGGATTGCAGCCGCCACCGGAGGGCGACGCCGACCTCCCCCTCGAGTTCGCCCTCCTCGTCCTCCTCGGACGCGCGCACGGCCTTCACGACCTCCGCGATGACCTTGCGGAGGATGCCCCTGACCACACGACCGACGAGGTGACGCATCACGGTGAATATACCCGTGGTTGGTCCGACCTGGCCGTCGACCGGTGTACCCCATGCAAACCCAGGAGGTGCCCCGATGTTCCGCCCCCTCACCGACGC
>RFZO01000132.1 GCA_009920715.1 Actinomycetota bacterium
CGAGCGGGATCGTCATGAAGATGCCGACGACGGTCATCCGCTCCGCCCCGCGCCGGTCGGAGAGCCGCCCCCCGGCTGCCCCCATCAGGATGAACGGGATGGTGTACAGCAGGAAAGTGAGCCCGACCATCAGGTTGTTGCCGCCGCGGTCGGTGATGTAGCGGTCCCACAGCGCGTCGTAGATGCCCACCGGGATGAACAGCGTGAGCGAGGCGATGGCGGCCGCCCGCACGGGGCGCAGCCGCAGCAGCTCGAGGCTGGGCCTGCGGGACTCGCCGGAGACCGGGAGGGCGGGGATGTGCCGGGTGAGCACGAAGAGGAACGCGAGAAGGGCGACCACGCCGAAGATGAGGAACGCGCCGCGCAGGCCGAACGGCTCGATGAGGAGTGCCCCGATCAGCGGCCCACCGGTGAAACCCGCAAGTTCCACGCCGCGCAGCCTCCCGAGTCTCTCGGCGGACCGCGACTTGTCGAGGTTGGCCACGATCGCTCGCACCGCAGGGCCGCTGGTGCCGAGCGATGCACCGGCGATGCCGCGCGCGATGACGAACACCCACAGCGAACCACCGAAAGCGAACAGAGTGGAACCGAGTGACGCGAGCAGCAGTGCGGCGAGGACGAACCGCTTGGGCTTGCCGCGGTCGGCCAGAGGGGCGAGGAAGAGCTGCACGAAGAACGAGGTGAGGAAGCCCGAGGCGGCGATGAAACCGAGTCCGGCGTCCGAGAACGAGTACTTGTCCTGCAGGTCGCTGAGGGCGGGGAAGATCATGCTGTTCGACACCGGCACGGCGAACCCGCACAGGAGCAGCGGGCCGATACCCATGGTGAATGCGCTGATGCCGCGGGGTCTCGAGTCGGGGGTCATGAAGTGGTGAATCCGTCCCACCGGTTCATCCGACCGGCGTGGACGACCACCGTACCCGTCCCGTCCGCGGGGAGGACGGCTCTCACGACGTGCATCGCACCGTCCCACGTGAACTCCGCGAGCACCCACGACTCGGCGGAGTCACGCAGTCCGGACCCTTCGGGGTCACCGAGCAGGCGCAACGGGCCGGTGCGGAGACCCGCAAGATCGACCTCTGCGGACCACATGGCCGCGAGACCAGCGCGCAGGACGGGGTCCGTGGCGAGGTCAGTGCCCGGCAGCACGAGCGCGACGGAATCGATGCTGACCATCTCCACCTCGCCGGCATCCACGATGTCGCCGCCGAGCAGGTCGTCGAACATCACCACGACCGGGCCGCCGTCGGGCAGTTCGGCGCCGACCGTGCCGTAGCGGACGATGGGGAGCCCGTCGTCGTCCACCGTGCGCACCCTGATGCGGTCGCCGTTCGAGAATCTCATGCCCGCGCGCCGCGCAGGACCGCGGTGCTGAACGCGGGCCAGTGGTCCATGCCCCATTCGTCGAACTCGCGCTCGGCAAGCATCACGCAGGCGGCGTCCGCCACCGGGTCGACCCACAGGAACGTGCCGATTCCGCCGAAGTGCCCGAACGTGGCAGCTGAGTTCTCGGGGCTCGTCCAGTGCGGCGTCTTGTGGCCGCGGATCTCCACGCCGAGGCCCCACGGGCAGGGGTCCATCGGTCCCACGCCGGGAAGGATGCCCTGCAGTCCCGGGAACACCGGGGTGACGGCCTCGACGTAGGTCGCACGGGCGAGGAGAGTGGGCCGGCGCAGCTCGGCGGCGAACAGGGCCAGGTCCGCCGCGCACGAGTGGACGTCCTTCGCGCACGAGCCGCGCAGTTCGCTCGATGCCATCCCGAGCGGCGCGAACACCGCCTCGGCGAGGTACTCCGCGAACGCGATGCCCGTGGACGCCTCCACGTGGGTCGCGACCATGTCGAAGCCGGTGTTCGAGTAGATCCGCCGTGCAGCAGCTGCACCGACTGGTTCGGCACCGTCGAAGGGGTAGCCCCCGGCGTGGGCGAGCAGGTGGCGCAGGGTGCAGCCTTCCTGGCCCACCGGGTCATCCAGGGAGACACTGCCCTCCTCCACGGCGACGAGTACGGCCCACGCCGCGAGTGGCTTGCTGACCGACGCGATGCGCTGGGTGCGGTGCGGGTCGCCGTGGGTGTGGGTGCCCGCACGGTCGATGACGGCCACAGACACGGCGTCGACGGGGAACGCGTCAGCGAGCCGCCACGCGGCGTCGTGGGCGTCAGGCATTCGCGGTGCGGATGAGTTCGGCCACCCGGAACGCGAGGTCGATCGACTGGCGGCCGTTCAGGCGCGGGTCGCAGATCGTCTGGTAGCGCTCGTCGAGGTCCTCGTTCGACACCGAGTGCCCGCCACCGGTGCACTCGGTGACGTCGTCACCTGTGAGCTCCACGTGGATGCCGCCCGGCCAGGTGCCCTCTGCGTTGTGCGCGCGCACGAAACCGGCAATCTCGGTGACGATGTCCTCGAAGTCGCGGGTCTTCCGCCCGTTCGGTGCGGTGACCGTGTTGCCGTGCATCGGGTCGCATGCCCACACCACCGGATGGCCCGAGTCGCGCACCGCGCGCAGCAGCGGGCGCAGGGCGTCCTCCACCTTGTCGGCACCCATGCGGCTGATGAGCGTGAGCCGGCCGGGGATCTGGGCGGGGTTCAGCTTCTCGCACAGCTCGATGACCCACTCGGGCGTGGCCGACGGGCCGATCTTGCAGCCGATCGGGTTGCCCACACCGCGCAGGAACTCCACGTGCGCACCGTCCAGCTGGCGTGTCCGCTCGCCGATCCACAGCATGTGGGCCGAGCAGTCGTACCACTCCCCGGTGAGGGAGTCCTGACGAGTGAGAGCCTCCTCGTAGCCGAGGATGAGCGCCTCGTGGCTCGTGTAGACATCCACCTCGTGGAGCGTGGAGTTGTTCTCCGTGTCCACGCCGCACGCACGCATGAAGCCCATGGCCATGTCGATCTCGCGGGCGAGCTGCTCGTAGCGCTGCCCCTCCGGGCTCGCCCCGACGAACTCCTGCGTCCAAGCGTGCACACGGTTCAGGTCGGCGAAGCCGCCCTTGGTGAAGGCGCGCAGCAGGTTCAGGGTGGAGGCCGACTGGTGGTATGCCTGCACGAGCCGCTCCGGGTTCGGGATGCGCGCGGCCTGGGTGGGGGAGGCGTCGTTCACGATGTGGCCGCGGAAGGAGGGGATCTCGAGCGAGCCGACCTTCTCCATGTCAGAGGAACGGGGCTTGGCGAACTGGCCGGCCATGCGCCCGACCTTCACCACGGGCACACCCATGGAATAGGTCAGCACGATGGCCATCTGGAGGATGACGCGGAGTTTCTCGCGGATGTTGTTCGCGCTGAATTCCTCGAAGCTCTCCGCGCAGTCACCGGCTTGCAGGAGGAACGCATTCCCCGCGGCAACCTGGGCGAGGGCCGCCTGCAACGAGCGTGCTTCGCCGGCAAAGACCAGCGGGGGATAGCCCGCGACCTGCTTCAGGGCTGCGTCGACTGCGGCCATGTCCGGCCACTGCGGTTGCTGGGCGGCGTCGTGCTGCCGCCAGGAGGTGGGAGTCCAGCTCTTCGCCATAGTGGGTCAAGCCTTGCGCCAAGAATCCCCGAACGCAACAGGAATACGCAAAAGCCGCGTGGCCGGTGCCCGGAGGCACCTGCGCACGCGGCCTGTTGCCGGGACCGGGCGGGTCAGACGGCGAGGATGCGGAGGGCGTCTTCCTTCAGGCCCTCGACCGCTCGGCTGACGAGACGGCGTGCGGCCTCGGCGGTGACGCCCAGCTGCTCTCCCACCTCGCGGAAGCTCTTGCGGTCCCCGTCGTACAGCCCGAAGCGGGCGGTGACGGCGTAGCGGGCGCGCTCGTCGAGGGTGCCGAGGAGCTCGTCGAGCAGTTCGGTGTCGACGATTGCCATGACCGCGTCCTCCGGGGTGCCCTGACCGTTGTCCATGAGGTCACCGAGGGTGGCGTCACCGTCGTCGCCGACGGTCTTGTCGAGGGACACCGGGGTGGTGAGGCGGTGCAGCTCGGCATTGCCGGCATCGAGGGTCTCGCCGTCGCCGGAGGCCTGGCGCAGGGCCGCACGGAGGCTGGCCGAGCGGTCGCCCGGGATGCGGATGAGGCTGGCCTTCTGGTCGAGCGCGCGGCCGATGGCCTGGCGGATCCAGAAGGTGGCGTACGTGGAGAACTTGAACCCGCGGCGCCAGTCGAACTTGTCGACCGCGTGCTCGAGGCCCAGGTTGCCCTCCTGGATGAGGTCCAGCAGGTCCATGCCCTGGGGCAGCGGGTACCGGCGGGCGATGGAGACGACGAGGCGCAGGTTGGCCCGGATGAAGCGGTCCTTGGCGGCCGCGGCATTGCGGACGTCGCGGCGCAGGGCGGCGGAGCGCTCGCCCTTGTCGATGCGCTTCTGGGCCTCGCGGCCGGCTTCGATGGCCTTGGAGAGCTCGCGCTCGTCTTCGGCGGTCAGCAAGGCAACCTTGCCGATGTCGTTGAGGTAGAGACCGATTGAGTCGTTCATGATGCGTGGTTCAACATTTCTTCTTCGTCAGGTGTTCCCGGGCACGCGGTGGCGACGGGCACATTGGGGTCGACATGGGGGTCCGTGTCGGGGGATGAGCACTGTAACACGGCGGTGGTACAGCGCGCTAGCCCCAATTCCAACACGGGCCGAAAGATCCTTGTGGGGCCCCGAAGGGCCCCGGTGGACGGGAGAATGGTGGCCGGAGGCCCTGTGGGGGTGGCTTCTACACTCGTTCGGTGCCCTTTGACCGCCCGTTTCGCCTTGGCCTGCTGGGGGGCACCTTCGACCCTCCCCATGTGGGGCACCTGGCCGTGGCCCTGGCCGTGGGCGAGGCACTGGGGCTGGACAGGGTGGATCTTGTGCCGGCGAACGAACCGTGGCAGAAGACGGCGGAGGGGAGGTCTGTCTCCCCGGCCGCGGTGCGCCTGCAGATGGTCAGGGCGCTCGTGGACGGTCACCCACGGCTCGCGGTGGACGACCGTGAGATCGTCCGCGGCGGGCCCACCTACACGGTCGACACGTTGCGGGAGATCCGTGCCGAGTTGCCGGAGGCAGAGTTGTTCCTGATCGTGGGTTCCGACACGGCGCGTCTCCTCCCCACCTGGAGGGAGCACGAAGAGGTGGGGCGTCTCTCTACGCTCGTGGTCGTGAACCGACCCGACACCGCGCCCGAGACTCCGTCCGGCGCCGGCAGGGTCGAGTTCGTCGTCATGAAGGATGTGGACGTGTCCAGCTCGGCGGTGCGCGCCGCTGTTGCTGCCGGCCGGGACGTGACCGCGATGGTGACCCCGGCGGTGGCCCGCCGGCGCGCCATCGCCGCCGTCGTCACCGGGCTCGTGGGGCTCGTGCTGCTGCCCTCTGGACTGGTGGTCGGTGCGAACTCGCTTTTGAACGAGACGGGCGGCAACTCCGTCGACGACGCGCCCACCACCAAGATCCCGGTCACACCCACTGCTCTCGTCGCCGTGACCAACACGCGCAACGAGGTGGCGGCTCTCGCGATGCTCGCCGTCGACCCCGCGGGCAAGGGCGGCAGCATCGTCTCCATCCCCGTCGGGGCGAACGCGGAGATTCCAAAGTCGGGCACCATCCACCGCATCGCAGATTCGTACGCGAGCGGCGGCATGGACGCGCTGCGTGCGGACGTGGAGGGTCTGCTCAACGTGTCGTTCAACCTGGTCGACGACGTGAACGCGGCGGAACTTGGGACACTCCTTCAGGTCTTCGGTGACGTCAACGCGAACCTTCCCGCGCCCGTCCTCGACACCGCGGCCGATGGGACCGCAGTGCCCGTTCTTGAGGCTGGCTCCGCCACGTTGACCCCCGCGCAGGTCGC
>RFZO01000133.1 GCA_009920715.1 Actinomycetota bacterium
GACGCCGAGAACGAGAGACGAGACCGTGAGGTTGAGCCGACCATCGAGGAAGTTCTTGCCCCAGATGCCGGACAGGCGGTAGCTCTCGCCGTCACCGACCTCGGTGATGCCCGCGCTGACATCCGCCGACGCGCCCTCGAAATCGCTGCGGGTGACGACATTGATGACGCCCGCGATGGCGTCCGCGCCGTACACCGCGCCGCCCGAGCCCGTGATGATGTCGGTGCGCTCGACGATGAGCGGGTTGATGAGCGACACGTCGACCTGCGCGCCCGAGGCGTTGCCCGGCACGAAAACCGTGCCCTGGTTGCTCGGCACCACGCGGCGGCCGTTGAGCAGCGTCAGGGTTCGCTGCGAGCCGACCGACAGCAGATTGACGAACGAGTAGTTGTCGCCGAACTGGGTGTTGGCACCGCGGTTCGAGGAGACCGACGCCAGCGGCAGGTCGCGGAGCGCGTCGATCAGGTTGGTGACCTGACGGCCCTCGAGCTCCTCGGCACCGATGGAGGTGTACGGGATGGTCGAGTCGGCGACTTCGACCTGGGCGCGGCGGATGCGCGAACCGGACCACGGCTTGAGTTGCAATGGTAGGGAAAACCCCACCCCCGCGACAATGGCTCCGCGAGAGAAAATACGCTTCTTGTTGTTGTTTTATTACAACATAACCCAGTAACAGGGCGGTGAAAGATCTCGGAGGGTCCGCCGCCTCAAGAAAGAAAGCCGAGGTTTCGCGGATAGCCGGCCAGAGCAGCACCTGCACCAAAATTTTTCAGGTTCGGAAGCAAACCGTCGAGCTCGGTGTCGGCGACCCCCAACCACTGCGCCATCGTCGCCGCAAACTGGTCGACCGAGGTGGTCGGGAGCAGGCGTCCTTGTCCGACATGCCACTGGTCGTCGGGCGAGGAGGTATCGCCGACGCTGACCGGCGGGGGCGTGCCGTAGAAAGCCCCCCCGCGGACCGAACCTCCCACAACGAAGTGATGCGAACCCCAGCCGTGATCGGCACCATCGCCGTTGGGAGTCATCGCCCGCCCGAAGTCGCTCGCCGTGAATGTGGTGACATTGCCGGCCACGCCCAGCTCGACAGTGGCTTCATAGAAAGCTGCGATGGCGTCGCTCACTTCGCGGAGCAGGCCGGGCTGCTTGGCCGGCAACTCATCGTGGAGATCGAACCCTCCCATCGAAACCATGAAGACCTGCCGCTTGAGGCCCAGGGAATTACGCGCTGCGATCTGCCTCGCAACCATGGCGAGTTGACGCCCCAGGTTGGTCTCGGGGAATGCCGTCGCCACCGAAACCGCACCCAGCGCGCTCGACATCACCTTCTCGGAGTCGATGGAACGCCGCACGACCTTGGCGTATTCGTCCTCGAGGATGTCGGCGCTCGATTTCTGTATAAGATCGTTGAAGATCTGGCGCGACGCATTGCCGAAAAATCCGTTCTTGGAGGCACCGATGGCGATGGGGCCAGCCGTCGAACATTGATACTGCCCCGCGGACCGCCCGGCCAAGAACACCGTGTTGCCGGTGACCGATGTGCAGGTGAAAACGCTGCCCGTGCCGTTGCTGGACAAGGCAAGGTCGCCGATGAGCCCGCCCCAACCGACAGTGGCGCCCTCTGCGGCCGAAGATTGCCACACTGACTGCTGGTCGTTGTGGGAAAAGAGCTTGGGCGGAAGCGGATAAAGCACATTGTTGCCGCTGTTGAACTGCGCGCGCGTGATGGGCATCACCAAAGGGCCGACGTTGAGCTGGACGGCGGCCTTCCCTTGATTGAAGAGCGCTGCCAGCTTGGCCATATTCGGATGGAGCGCGTACTGCCGCCCTTCGCCCAGCGCCGTCGAGGGCTTGAGCAACGATGCGGCCAGATCCGCGCGGGGCACCACGAAGGTAGACCCGGTGGACGGACCACGGATGCCGATGTACTTGCCATACGAGGTCGTATCGTAGGGGATGACCGTGGACGCGTTGTCGTTGCCGCCGAAGAGGAACACACAGACCAAGGCCTTGTAATCGACGGCAGAGAACGCGGCCGCCTCGCCCATCGCCGCCAGGTTGAGCGCGAACGGCATCGCCGAACCTGCCACCGCGAGACTGGCGCTCCTGCTCAAGAATTGACGACGGGTACATCCGTCCAGGTGCATGGGGGTCATCGGAGCATCCTATTTCTGGACCAGATATTCCGGCGAAGACATCACGAGCAGTACCGCCCGATAGACGTTCCGGAGCTTGTCCGCGTCGGTTGATGCCGCCGTCAGCCCTGCCGACTTGAGAGCCGAGACGATCTGTTTCTCGGAGTTCTCCGACAGCCGGCCGGCGGTCAGCAACAGGCTCAAGCGCCGCACGAGGGCCTCATCGTCGACCACGACCAGTTTCAACTCCTCGGCATAGGCTGCCGCGAGGTCATAGCCGTCCGAACTGGAGGTTATCTTCGTGTAATCGACTTCGATGGCTGACGCCTGCCGCACGAAGACGCCCTTCGAGATCGCCTCCTCCATGAGGTTGACATACTGGGCGACGGTCGTCTCATTGACGATCTGGAATTCCGGAGCTGTCGCCTTTTCCGTGGCGAAACGGGTGTTCGGTGGCACGTAGCCGGGCCTGAAGAAATTGAAGACTGACGGTGCGCGGAACGGGGATTGCCCCAGAGAACGATCGGAGTAGCGCGGGGGATCGATCTTCCATGTACCGGCCTTCGAGCCCAGGCCGAACGTTCGGGCCCATTGTGTGAAACGAATCATCGGCTCACGCAACTTGCCGTGGCCCGCCGCAGAAAGACCGGCGGAGCCGCGTGCTTCGTCATCGAGCAGGATCGCCTTGAAGACGGCCCTGAGGTCGCCTCGCGTGCCCTTGCCGTTGTCGTTGAAGACGGAAGCGACCCGTCGGACATAGTCCCGCGACGGGTTGCTCGTCACCAACCGCTGGATCATCTGCCTCGAGAAAAAGGGCCCTACGTTCGGATGGGCGAACAAGGTGTCCAACGCGATACGCAGGGAGGAAGCGCCGTCCGTGCCGGCGGCGATGGTCGTACCGAGAAAGCTCTTCTGGAGCATCGAGTGCCTGTCCGAGAAGAGCTTCATGGGAAGGCGGCTGTACTCGACGTTGGGGACGTTGAAATAGAAAGGGGGTACGGGGTTGCGGGTGAATCCGACGTTGTTGTCGATGTCGTAGCCCGTGAACACCCGGGCAAGGTTGGTCACGTCCGACTGGGTGAACGAATCGAGACTCTTACCCGTCGCGTCGAGCTTCGGCGTCCCGTCGAGGTTGAGCTCGGAGACCCCCAAGGTGAAAAGCTGCATGACCTCACGCGCATAGTTCTCGTCAGGGATCCTGCCTGTCGCAGGATCCTCCTTCTGGTTCCGCAAAGTGTTCAAGAACGATCCCATGGCCACCGACAGGGTCACGTCCTCGAGCAACTTGCGGAAATTCCCGAACGCGTTCTCGCAGAGGATGTCCCAATAGCGCGCGGTGTGGAAGGACTGCCACCATGGCTCGGTCATGTTGTCGACATTGACGACGAAAAACTCGGTCAACGCCAACGCCACCCGCCTCCTGACCTGGTCCGGCGAACGGATGAGTTGGTTCCAGATCATGTAGTCCATGGGATAAGTGGATTGGACGAAGTTGCGTTCGTCGACCACACCGTACCCGCGAGCCATCAACCAATCCCACCCGCCCTGACTGGAGGGCAAACCCATCTGCTCATCGAGCCACGCCTCATAGCCTTTCTGCTTCACGGCCGCGACATCGGCTTCAGAGCAGGAAAACTGGGCTTGCTGGATGAACCGGGCGAACGGGGAATCGGCGGGAGGCGACCAAGACTGCGCCACCGGGGACGGCGATGAGGCTGTCGAGTCGCCGGCACCGCCGCAAGCGGCGAGGGACGACGCCAACGCCGTGGCAGTCCCCAGCCTCGTCAGCCCGTGTGCGCGATCGTTCCCGTGTCGGCGATCGTCATCGAATTGGAACCGGTGCGTTGACCCAACTGGTTCGGCGGACATGGAGCCCTCCCAACGAAGTCGAAGCGACCCCATGCTAATGGGGGTCATGACGCCTGACAAGGAACGGCAACCTCGACCGGGCTCTGTCGAAATTGGGGACGAAAGCGCGATGCATCAGGACGACGCCGGCTCGCCAAGCCCTTGAGCGCTGCCGGTGAAGGAATTGCCCCCCGGCCAACGGCTCACAAGACCGCTGCACTACCCCGGCGCCAAGCCAGCGTCTGAACGCGCCGACACCGTCAAGTCACGGGGCCGGCGGCGGTGAATATAGCAAGAGGTTTGGCGAGCCCCGACCCGCCGAACCCACCTTGTTGCTCGTAGCGTTTTTCTTTATCTCCGCCACCACAGCCGACGGGGAGGCGATGCCGCTGCCGATCACCAGCGCCGCCACGCCAGCAACGTGCGGCGAGGCCATCGAGGTGCCGCTGAGGGTGGCGATCGCGTTGGTAGCGGTGTACCAAGCCGAGGTGATGGAACTGCCGGGCGCGAAGAGGTCCAGGCATTTTCCGAAGTTGGAATATGACGCCCGTGAATCGGAACTGTCGGTGGCGCCCACGGTGATCGCGCTCGCGACGCGGGCGGGGGAGTGGTTGCAGGCGTCACGGTTGCTGTTGCCCGCCGCGACCACCACGGTCACGCCTTGCGAGACGGCATTGGCCACGGCGGCATCCAACGCGGAAGACGCGCCACCGCCCAACGACATGTTCGCCAAAGCAGGGCGGAGGCCGGATTTCACGACATAGTCGATACCCGCAATGACGCCCGAGATGCTGCCGGAGCCGGCGCAATCCAACACCTTGACCGGCACCAACAAGACTTTCTTCGCTACGCCATAGGTCGCTCCGCCGACCGTGGCTGCGACATGCGTACCATGCCCGTTGCAATCGCTGGCGGAGCCGCCGGAAGTGATCGCATCATAGGCGAGACCCACCTGCACTCGACCCGTGAACTCCGAGTGGTTTGCGAGGATGCCGGTGTCGACGATGAAAGCGTAGATGCCTGGAATGGCTTCGTTGTAGGAAAACGTGTTGGACAGCGGGAGCGACCGTTGGTCGATGCGGTCGAGGCCCCAAGTGGCAGGGGTCTGCGTCGCCTCGATGTAAACCGTCGAATCCTGTTCGATCGAGAGGACGTTCGGGTTGCGGCGCAAGGCGGCTACCGCCGCATCGGACAGGGTCGCCGCGAATCCCTTGAAAGCCGTTGTGTAGGTGAAGTGCAGCTGCCCACGGGCGCCGCGCACGAGCTCGTCGGCCGTGAGGCCGGGACGTCCGACCGATTCCTTGAACTGGACGATGTAGCGGCCCTTGATGGGCTGCGAAACCCCGGTCGACTGAGCCGATGCCAGCGTCGGAGAGCAGACTGCAAAAAAGAAGGCTGCTATTGCGGCGCCCAACAGGTTCTTCATGACACTCACCCTTACTTGCATTGTCTTCACCAGTACTGTCTGAGTCAGCGGACGCTAGAGCGGACCGACCCGCTTGGGGGTACGCCCGAGCGTATAGCAAAATACCCAAAATTCTGTCATCAGAACCCGAACGCACCCCGCAGGTTCAAGGGAGGGGCCTCGGCAAGCCTCGGCGGCGAGGCCAAGTCCCTGAAAACGGTGCCGGGTGAGGGATTTGAACCCCCGACCAACGGTTTACAAAACCGCTGCACTACCCCTGTGCTAACCCGGCGGCCCGCGCCGCGATTCTAGCGCAGCCCAGTGCCGCAGCGGCCAACCCAGCGCGAGCAAGCCGACGCTCCAGCCGAGCGCCTCGGGGCCGCAGCCCCAGAGCGTCACCGCAG
>RFZO01000134.1 GCA_009920715.1 Actinomycetota bacterium
GCCGGTGGCCGGAGCTCGGCCGTAGTCCATGCCCTTCCTCGTCGCCGACACGCCGTACACCTACTGCCTAGTTCGCAAGGAGTTCCTGCGGAACCTGGAGGACGGGCACGACGAGTACGTCGAAGCCTGCGTGTTCGGCGTGACGGCGCTGGAAGGGCGCCTGCCGGCCTTCCAGGTCATGCTAAAGGACGGCGCGCAGTTCGCCCGTCTGCCGCTGGTGGCCCTGTGCAAGCAGCCGTGCGACTACCTCGAGCCGCCGGTGGTCTGCCTGTGGGACAGCCTGTCCTACACCGTGGCCGTCCACCGCTACGCCTATCTGACGACGCTGGTCGCCGACGTGTTCTGCGGCGACGGCGTCGAGCGCCGGGGTGAATACCTGTTCACGCTGGACTGGTGCCAGAGCGACTACTCGGAGCTACCTGATCAGCACAAGTGCCACCATGTGTTCTGGCTGGCAGACGGGCAGATGGCGGCCATGCCGAACAACCGGCTACGCTGGCACGAGCCGTCGTGGGTGCGGCCGTTCAAAGAGCGGCCGGACTACCTGGTGCAGACCCGGGAGTGGACCACCGAGCGCAGCCGCGCCGTGGTGGACGCCAAGCGCATGTTCTACAAGCAGGACGGGGAAACGTGATCCACGAGTTCCGCAGCCCGGTCCCGGTGGATACGCGCGCGACGGCGGCACCTTCGAGAACGACATCTGGTGCGTCGTGCTCGAGGTAGACCGGCGCATCCTGCACTTCCGGTCGGACCAGTTGCGCATGGCGCCCAACCTCACGTTCGACCTCGGTACCCTAACCGCCAGGCCGCCCTTGCCAGCGTCCTAGCCAGCACCCGCACGCGCCGCTCGGTCATGTCCGCGTCGTAAGCGTGCAGCAGTTCGTGCAGCAGGATCTCAAGCCGGTGCGCCCGCTCGAGGCCGTCCTCGAGCAGGATCAGGCGCTCCCGGTGCAGACAGATGCCGTCAAGTTCGTCCTTCGGCATGTCGTACCCATGCCGCCGGGTCTCCTCGCGGACGTCCTCGACCGTTTCCACCGTCCACCCTCTCCCTCGGACGACGACGGTGGCCACCGGCTCAGCCCTCCTCGGACTCCCACTTGTCGTTGGCCAGCAGGATCGCCTGCCTGATGATGGCAGAGCGCGAGATGTTGAAGGCAGCGGACCAGCGGTCGATGATGAGGTCGATCTCATGGGTCGCCGAGAACGACATGGTGCCGGTCACGCCCGGGTTGGGCCGGCTGTTCACCCGCCGGGGCCTGCTGCCCTTCAGCAGTACCGTCGCCGACGGCTGGTGCTTGCGGGCGGACACCATGTCCTGGCGCAGCAGGAAACGCCGGTTCACAGCCATGCCAGCGTCCTCACATCCACCGTCATGTGGTGCGTCTTCGGGTCGAACTGGAACACCGGCGAACCTACCGCCCCGGGCGCCAGGGCGGCCTCCCGGGCGTAGTCGGCGTAGCCCAGGTACGTCCCGGTCCTGACCTGCCACCGCCGGCTGACCTGCTCCGTGCCGTCGGGCCCGATGCGCAGCTGGAACACCTCGCGGGCAGCGAGCGCGTGGTTGTGGCCGGACGCGACAAAGTCGGCCTCGGGGTAGATCCGCATGAGCTTGTCGAGCTCGAGCCAGATGTTCTGGGCACCCGACTTCCCGTGCTGGATCCCGCCCGTGTACACCTGCGCGCCGTGCTTCAGCCGCACATAGCCGCCGATCCGCAGGTAGGGCACCTGCAGGTGCAGGGCGATCAGCTCGCACAGGTCCAGCATGGCCTCCCGGCGGGACCGGGACTCGTGGTTCCCCCGGGTGACGCCGACGATCCGGCCCCGCTTGGCCAGCGGTTTCAGCTTGGAGCAGAACTGCCGCACCTGCTCGGTGGGCGTGAGCGTCTGCTCGAGGATCATCTCGCCCGGGGCCTTGCCGGAAATGATCGCGTTCTCGATGAGATCGCCGTTCAGAAACACGGCGGCGTCGGCCTCCTTGCAGAAGGCCAGGGCCTCGTCGAACCGGCGCTCGTCGTGGTGCTCCGCGCCGACGTGGACGTCGGAGAAGATCACCAGCGTGCCGGACTTCGGCAGCTGGTACACGACGGTTTACTTGATGAGCGTGCGGCCGGCCGTCACGCCGGCACCGAAGGCACCGCCGATCAGCCCGATTCCCAACTCGCGCAGTTCACTGCCGCCGGCGAACACGATGGCAAGGCCGGCACCAAGCTGCGCCACGAACAGAAGCAGCCACTTGTAATCGATCTCGTTCATTTCGTCGCTCCCCCAAACACTCGGTCCATGCGGTCCCGCAGGAACATGTAGTCGGTCCTGTGCCGGTCGTGCCGGTCGTCGCAATGCGCCTCGTGGTCATCCAGCCTTTGCTCGGCCCTGCCTAGGCGTCCGTTCATCACACGCATCTGCTCGGCGATCCGCTCGGTGTCCTGCTGCACCGAACGCAAGGTCTTGATTGCCAGCCCGACGCCGCCGCCGATGGCAGCCTGCGCGCACAGCAAGACCACCTGCCACACCATTTCGTCCTTCACTTCGGCTCCGCCCCCTGCGCCAGTTCCCGCATGGTGAGACCGCCGCGGTACTGAAAGTGTGGGTATTCCTTGAAGGTCTTCCAGTCGCCGGCCCACTCGAGGCCGAACTTCTTGCCGATTGCGCCGATGCGCTTCCACAGCGCCGTGTCGTTCCAGATCGCCTTGCCTGCGCGCACCGGCACGACGTCGAACGCTACGCGGAACTGGTGCCACGACTGCCCGCCCTTGGCGTTGGTGACCACCTTGCCCGGCTTGGTCCTGCCCTGGGCGTAGAGCGCGTTCTGGCTCGCGTGGTCGCGGTAGGTGCTGGTGACGATCAAGTCGATGTCTTCCGCCCGCGCTGCCGCGATCATCTTCTCGGCCTTCGCCTGGACAACCGGAAGCAGGTCTTCCAGCCGGCGGGAGTTGATCACCGGTTGGGATCCTTGATGAGGTAATTGTAGGCCGGTGGCCCAAGCAGCCCCTCTAGGCCGGTGCCGCTCAAATTGATCATCGGCAGGACGTCCTTCAGCATCACCTTCGCCAGCGGGTCGAGGTCGCCACGAACGAGGCCGTTGGCAGCACCTGCTGCGTCACGCATCGTGTTGCCGGCGATGGACACGGTGGCAGGCACCGCTGCCCGCTCGGCAGACCGCGTGTCGAACGGTTCGCCGGCAAGCACGCTGGCACCGACGGTGGCCGGTGTAGCCCACAGTCCCATGGCGTCATCGGCCGTGCCGGCGGCCAGTTGCGCAGGGCTGGAGATGTCGCGGCCGGCGATCACGTCCTTGGCCAGCTTCACCGGCAGGCCGAGTGCCGTAAGCCCGATGCCCAGCCGGGCCAGCCGCTCGAGGCCCAGGTCGAACTCGTCCATGTTGCCCGACAGCATCGGCGAGGCGATCTGGTTCTTGAAAAACCCAGCCTGCTTGTACGGGAACGCCTTGTAGGTCGTGACCAGCGTGAGCGGCCCGCTGCGGAAACCCTCGGGCACGTCGCCCAGCTCGGCGTGGAACTGTGCCTTGTCGATTGCTTGCCGCATCGGACGGACCCACGACGGCTCGCCGAACAACTGCGTCTGTTTCGCAAGCGTCTCCGGCGTCGTGCCGTAGAAGTCCGCCTCGCGGACCAGCCGTGCCGGGTAGGGCGTGCCTGCCTCGAGGTGGGTCTTGGCCTCCAGCCCGAGCGAGCGCAGGTGCGGGCCGTAGCCGACGGCGCTGCCGGACCGGTTCCAGTTCTGCTCGACCACCCCGACGGCTTTGCTGGTCAGGTTGTTCTCGCCGAGCTGCCCGGCCTCCTCGTAGTACTTGCGGAGCGCCGGGTCGTTGGCGGCTGCCAGGCTGAACTTCCGGGCCTCGCTGCGGCCTTGGAGCATTCCTTTCAGCGTGTTCCCGAAGCCGCTGATGGCGAGATTGTTGGCCGCCTGTGGGATCTGCGTGAGGGCGGACTTGGCCAGGGCCACGTTGCTGATGCCACGCTTGATGAAGCCGACGACCTCGTTCTCCTGGTGCCGCGGGCTGTACAGGGTGCCGAGTGCCCGAAGAGCGACCTTCTTATCCAGCGTGTGCCCGTTGGCAGTCAGGTCGCCGATCAAGCGCATGGCGTCGGTGCCGTAATTGCCTTCTGCACCGCCAGCCGGAGGGCCGAAGGCGATCGTCAAAGCAAGGCGCTTGGCCTGTTCATCGACGTACTTGTCGAGCGTCCGGTGGGCCGTCGGCTCAAATCGGTCGGGTGAGTACAGCCAGTCCTGCCGGCCCACCTCGGTGGTCGGCGGGCCGCCGCCACCCATCTGCCTTGCCGCCGCCTCCTCGGGTGACAGGTCGCCACGCTCGACGGCAGTGCGGAACGGGTCTTCCGTCGGCCGGACCTCGCGGGCCACCCGCGGGTAGTACTCGTTGCCGTAGGACTTGTAGTCGCGCACCTCGCCGGTCTTGGGGTCGTAAGTGCGCGTTCCTGCCGTCAGGTTGAACTGGTCGAACTTCGACAGCAGGCGGTCGCGGACCTCGGCCTCGGCCTCCTTGACGGCGGGAGACACGTCTTTCTCAATTCCGCGGAAGGAATCGTAGACCTGCCACTGCCGCTTCAGGTCCGGGTCGCGGTCGATCGTCGCCATGAACGAGTCGAAGCCGAGATCGCCTGCGTCCTTCAGTTCAGCGGCAATCTTCACCTCGTCCGCCCACAGACCCTTCGAGTCCATGTCCCGCCAGATCATGTAGCGGTGGAACTGCTCCTGTTCGGCAGGTGACAGCCGACCCATCACTTCGGCGTTGATCTGCTTGCCGGTGATCTGGAGTTCGCGGGTGGCATCGTTCAACAACCGCAGCCGCTTGGCCAACTCTTGTGACGCCGGGTTATCCCGGCCGCCCAGGTACCCGATGGCCGCTCGCACCTCGGGGTACATCTTCTCCTGGGCCTTGGTGATGGTCTTGAACCGGAAGTTGTCCTCCGGTTCCGGCAGGCTGATCTTGCTGGCACCGCGGGTGATGCCGGCTTCCTCGAGGAAGTCCGCCGGCGTGCGGACGTTGATCGTCGGCCGGGTCGGGAACAGCTCCGGCATCTCGGCCACCAGCGCCTGCTGCGCCGGTGTCTTGTAGGTGCCAAGCCATTTCTGCGTTGCCACCGTCGGGCCCTCGGCCACCGTGTCCTTGGCAAACCGGCCAACGGTGCCAGCCGTCCGCAGGCCGGGCGCGATCAACGCGGGTGCCGTCTGCGCCAGCGTGCGCTCCATGCTGAGCGGCTCCCCCGACGCCTTGTCGATGACGGCGTTGCCAATGGCGAGCTTCGCCGTGTCGGCCAGCAGGCTTCCCCGCATGGTGCCGTACAGCGCCCCACGGGCGACGTTGGCAGGACTCACGGCATCGGAAATCGGGACGCCGTCCAGGTAGTTGTTGAACGCATCCCCGGCCAGACCACCGGCCACGCCGCCGAGATAGGCGCCACCGGGCACCGGCGATGCAAGCCCTGCCACGGTCCCACCGGCGCTCGCCAAGCCGGTCACCAGCGGGCGGCGGATGGCAGACAAGGTGCCCTCGGGGAACCCGGGCGTCTGCTCCAAGCCGATCCGCACGCTGTCGCCAAAGCCGGGAGGCCGCGGGACGGAGCCGCTCAAGGAGGCGATGGGGCGGTTGCCCGTCAGTTCGGTGCGAAGTTCTGCGACAAGATCGTCGTTCCCATTTGAGGGCTGACCAAACTCGGATCGCAGTTCCGCAACCAGGTCGTCGTTGTTCACCGGATGCCGGCCTGGTGCAGAAGTTCCGTCG
>RFZO01000135.1 GCA_009920715.1 Actinomycetota bacterium
GTGGTGCCCTTCGGCAGGCACACGGTGTCCCCGATGAGAATCATGGTCTTGGTGGTCGCATCGTTCGCCGCCAGCAGCGCCTTCAGCGTCACACCGGTCTTGTCAGCGATGCGGCTCCACGAGTCGTTTTCCACAGCCACGTACGGGCGCGGGCACGAAGTGGCGAAAACAGGGCTTCCGACGGAGAGGAGCCCTGTGGACAACAGTCCTGCGACCGCGAGAGTCGCCGTCAGTCTGCGTGGTGCACGCATGGCGGAGAGGGTGGGATTTGAACCCACGGCCCGGTTAATCCCGAGCAACGCCTTAGCAGGGCGCCCCATTCGGCCACTCTGGCACCTCTCCTGGGAAGAGCCGAAGTGTACAAGCGGACTAGGGTTTTTCCCGTTCGGTGCCAACCGAGGTGCCGTTGATCAGGGAGATCACAGACATGAAGAAATTCTGGAAGCTTGCCGCGACGGCAGCTGCCGCCTCGTTGCTGGTGACGGCATGCGGCGGCGGCGATTCGTCGTCCGACACCACGGCACCCGCGGACACCACGCCTGCAGCCAGCCTCGACGTGAAGGCCGCAGTCGTGTACCTCGGCGTGCCCGACGACAAGGGCTGGACCTACCAGCACGAGCAAGGCATCCTCGCCGCCGAGAAGGAACTCGGCATCGAGATCAAGCGCGTGGAGAACGTGCTCGACAACGCGGACTCCGAGAAGGTGTTCGAGCAGCTCGCGGGCGAGGGCTACCAGGTCATCTTCGCCACGTCGTTCGGCTACGGCGCACCGATGGCGAAGGTCGCCGTGAAGAACCCGACCACCTGCATGCAGTGGGCGACGGGTGCGAAGTTCCTCCTCACGAAGGACGGCGGCGGCGAGTTCGCCACGTTCGATGACGTCCCGAAGAACCTCGGCACCTACTTCGGCGCGGCCGAAGAGGCCCGCTACCTCTCGGGCATCGCGGCCGGCAAGGCCACGAAGAACGGCAAGCTCGGTTACGTGGCCGCGTTCCCGATCCCCGAGGTCATCCGCGGCATCAACGCGTTCACCCTCGGCGTGCGCTCGGTCAACCCGACCGCAACGGTGAAGGTCTCCTGGACCAGCACCTGGTTCGACCCGACCAAGGAGAAGCAGGCCGCTGAGGCGCTGCTCGACTCCGGCGTCGACGTGCTCGCGCAGCACCAGGACACCACCGCTCCCGGCGTCGCAGCCGAGGCTGTCGGTGCGAAGTGGGTCGGCTACAACTCCGACGTGCGCGAGGCCGCGCCGAAGGCGTTCCTCACCGCTCCCACCTGGAACTGGGGCCCGTACTACGCCAAGACCATCAAGGCCGTCGCCGAGGGCACCTGCCCGGCCGACGAGTACTACGGCAGCATGGCGGACGGCATGGTCACCCTGGCCGATCCCTCCGACCTTGTTGACGCAGACGCCAAGACGATGATCTCGGAGAAGGCTGCCGCCATCATCGACGGTTCGTTCGCTCCCTTCACCGGCCCGATCAACGACCAGGACGGCAAGGAAGTCATCGCCGCGGGCGAGAAGGCAGACCTCGGCGCGTTGCTCAGCATGAGCTACTTCGTCGAGGGTGTCGAGGGTTCGCCGAAGGGCTGATCCCCTCGCATGTCGAACACCTCTTCCGAGGTCGCGAAGGGGCCGCATCACTCCGGTGGTGCGGCCCCTAGCGCACTCTCGGCCCGCAACATCACGAAGCGCTTCCCCGGGGTCCTCGCCAACGACAACGTCGACTTCGACGTCCGTCCCGGCGAGGTGCACACCCTGCTCGGCGAGAACGGCGCCGGCAAGAGCACGCTTGCGGCCATGCTGTGCGGGCTCTACCAGCCCGACTCGGGCACCATCGCGCGCAACGGCGCACCGGTGGTGCTCTCCTCGCCCCGGGCGGGCCTGTCCCACGGGATCGCGATGGTGCACCAGCACTTCCGTCTCGTGGAGCGCTTCACGGTGGCGGAGAACGTGGTGCTCGGCAGCAGGGACCTCTCCTACACGCTCAAGCGCGCGGAGCTGAACGACCGCGTCGCCGAGGTTGCGGAGCGGTACGGCCTCCCTGTGGACCCGTCCGCGACGGTGGGTGACCTGTCGGTGGGCCAGCGCCAGCGCGTGGAGATCGTGAAGGCCCTGTACCAGGGCGCCGAGATCCTCCTGCTGGACGAGCCCACCGCGGTGCTCGTGCCGGCCGAGGTGGAGAAGCTGTTCGAGAACGTCCACGCGATGACCGCGACCGGCAAGTCCATCGTGTTCATCAGCCACAAGCTCGGTGAGGTGGTCGAGATTTCTGACCGCGTCACCGTGCTGCGCAACGGCCGCGTGACCGGCCACGTGTCGGGCCGCGGCAGCGCCGACACGCGCGAGCTCGCCCGCTTGATGGTGGGCCGCGACATCGACCTCGCCGTGCAGCGGGCCTCGCACGCCACCGGCCACGAGGTGCTGCAGATCCGTGACCTCTCCCTCACGGTCAACGGCATCGACGTGCTGTCGAACATCTCGTTCAACGTGCACGAGGGCGAGATGGTGGGCATCGCCGGCGTCGCCGGCAACGGGCAGAAGGAGCTCGCCGACACCATCGCGGGCCTCGTCTCGCCCACGTCGGGCTCCGTGTCCATCGGCGGCTCGATGTCCACCGACCGCGGTCCCATCGCCGCCCGCGAGCTCGGTCTCGCGTACGTGCCCGAGGACCGCCTCGGCATGGGACTCGTCCCCTCCATGTCCATCCTCGACAACCTCCTGCTCACACGCGACCGCGACACCGTCGTGGACCGCGCATCAGTGAGGCCCGAGGCCAACCGCCTCATCGACCAGTTCGAGATCAAGGCGAACGGGCCCGAGCACCTCGCGCGGAAGCTGTCGGGCGGCAACGCCCAGAAGGTGCTGCTCGCGCGTGAGCTGTCCGGCGGGCGCACCGCCACCAAGCTGCTCGTCGTCTGCTCCCCCACGCGCGGTCTCGACGTGGGCGCCATCGAGACCGTCCGACGCCTCCTGGACGACGCACGCAGCGCCGGCCAGGCGATTCTCCTCATCTCGGAGGACCTCGACGAGATCATGTCGCTCGCCGACCGCATCCTCGTGCTGTACCGCGGCGCCATTGTGCACGAGACCGCGGGTGAGTCAGCGCAGCTGACCACCGTCGGCGCGGCCATGGCCGGTCTCAGCCAGGAGGTGCAGAAGTGAACCTGCCGTTCCGTCTCGCCTTCGAGCAGCGCACCGAGACCCCGCGCCGCCTGGCGGTCATGGTGCCGTTGCTTTCTGTGCTCGCCGCGATCGTCGCCGGCGGCATCTTCCTGTTCGCCACGGGCTACTCACCGTTCGAGACGTACTCCAACATGCTCTCCGACGGTTTCTTCTCCTCCACCGGCATCACCGACACGCTCGGCCTCAGCACGGTGCTGATCTGCACGGGCATCGCGGCCGCGTTCGCGTTCCAGATGAACCTGTACAACATCGGCGGCGAGGGCCAGCTGTACCTCGGCATGATCGGCGGCGCGTGGGCCGGTCTGTTCTTCGGTGACCGGCTGCCGGGATTCGTGATGATCCCGGTGGTGCTGCTCGTCGGTGCCGCGTGCGGCGCGCTCTGGATCGCGCTCCCTGCGTTCGTGCGGGCGCGCCTCGGCACCAGCGAGATCGTCACCACCCTGCTCCTCACCTACATCGGTGCGAGCCTGGTGAACCACTTCATCTACCGCGCCGGCAGTTACTTCCGGGCCCCGAACACACTGTTCCCGCAGGGCCGGCAGGTGCCCGACTCCGCGATGCTCTCACCGCTCGGCGACACCACGATGTACCCGACGTTCTTCATGGTCACCGTGCTCGCCGTGTTCCTGTGGTGGGTCGTGCGGCGCACGGAGTTCGGCTACCGCATCCAGGTCATCAGCGACTCGCCGCGCGCGGCCCGCTACGCCGGCATCAGCGCCCAGCGCACCACCGTGCAGGTGATGATGATCTCGGGTGCGCTGTCGGGTCTCGGCGGTGCCACGCTCATCGTGGGCACGTTCGGCAGGCTCGACCCGGGCATCGTGGTGCTCGGGTACGGCTACGCGGGGATCGTCATCGCAGCGCTCGCCCGCAACAACATGGCTGCCATCATCGTCAGCGGCATCCTCTTCGCGGGGCTCCGCACCGGCGGCGACAAGCTGCAGATCTCCACCGACACCCCCATCCACATCGGCGTGATGCTGCAGGGCGCAATCCTCCTGTTCGCGCTGGGCGGCGAGGCATTCCGCCGGTACAGGGTGAGAGTCGTGCGCGCTCAGACCGCGACGGCGCAGGGGGCGGCACAGTGAACTCGAACATCTGGGTGCTCATGTCGGCCGACTCGGTCGCTCTCGCCACCACGCTCATCCTCGCCGCCCTCGGTGCGCTCTTCACCGAGCGCTCCGGCGTGCTCAACCTCGGCATCGAGGGCATCCTGCTGACGTCGGCCATCACCTCGTTCATCGCCGCGGATTCGTCCGGCAGCATCTGGCTGGGTCTCGTGGTCGGGTCGTTGCTGGGTGCGGTGCTGGCGGGGATCCACGCGGTGCTCGCTGTCACCCTGCGCGCGAACCAGATCGTGTCCGGTCTCGCGCTCGTCATCTTCGGCACCGGGCTCGCGAACTTCCTCGGCAAGCCGTACGAGGGCAAGAACATCGAGACCAAGATCCTGCCGCTCTCCTTCGGCCCGCTCACCGACATCCCCGTGGTGGGACCCGTGCTGTTCGGTCAGGACCCCATCACGTACCTCACTGTCGCCCTCGCGGTCGGGGCGTCGTGGTACCTGTTCCGCACACGCCCCGGCCTGGAACTGCGCGCCACCGGCGACGACCCCGCCACGGTCGATGCACAGGGCCTCAAGGTGTCGTCCATCCGCATCCGCTACACGCTCGCGGGCGGGGCGATGGTGGGCCTGGGTGGTTCGTGGTTGATGCTCGCCGAGAGCGCGGCCTGGCACCAGGCGGCGACCACGAACGGCATCGGCTGGATCGCCCTCGCCCTTGTGGTGTTCGCCAGCTGGAGGCCCATCCGCCTGATCGCCGGTGCGATCCTCTTCGGCTTCACGCTGCAGCTGCCGTTCACGCTCCAGGCGGAGAACATCACGTTCATCCCGCAGGCGTTCCTGCAGATGGTCCCGTACGCGGTCACGCTGATCTCGCTCATCGCGCTCAGCCGGCCCGGCTCCAGCAACGCCCTCGGCGCACCCCGCGCTCTCGGCACACCGTTCGTCCGCGACGAACGCTGACCCCGATCTCCGTTCGACATCCCGAACGCCGCGGCACCCAACCAACTGCAACCCTTCGTTCGCAATCCCGAACGCCGCAGCACCCACCCAACTCTCGTCCTCCGTTCGCAATCCCGAACGCGAAGTCATGTCGTTCACCGGCCCCGTGTGTTCGGTATCCCGAACGCGAAATCGTGTCCCTAATCGGCCCCGTGCGTTCGGCATCCCGAACACCGAGCGATGCCGCACCATGCCAACCGCATTCCACATGGAGACATGACCCAGAAAGCCACATCACCCATGAAAGCCCCGGTGTTCGACGTGCACCGCCCGTTCGGCTCGTTGTGCAGGGGCGTCGAGGGAGATGTTCTCGATGTCCTCATCAACGCACACCTCTCCCACACGGGCTCAACCATCGCGGCAAAGTGCGGGCGCTCGAAGAGCGAGGTGTGGAGGGCTCTGCGCCACCTCGAGGCAGTCGGCGTGGTGCGTACTCACCGTGACGAGGGTGGCATCTGGCATTCGCTGCGCGCGGACTCG
>RFZO01000136.1 GCA_009920715.1 Actinomycetota bacterium
CGAGTGGTCGTGGGGGTCCGACATGGCGGTCAGGCTAGCGAGAATGATTGAGAATCCATCGGGGAGGGAATACCCTCGCATAAACTTGTACAGGAACTTGGACAGGAGATGACAATGGTCGAGACCATCAGCAAGACCCGGGAACTGTTGACCTCGCATGTGGCCAGGTTCAGGGAGGCAGGTGCGGATGCGGCTCCGGTGGTCTTCGGCGACCACCGCAAGCCCGAGGCGGTCCTGCTGTCCTTCGAGACGTTCCGCGTGCTCCTGGATGTCGTGGAGGACCTCATGCTCTCCGAGCGGATCGCCGAGCGCGATGCCCGCGGCGGCGCCCGTTACTCACTTGCCGACGTCGCCGCGGAGCTGAACATCTCCCTCGACACCCAGTGAACCGCGGGCGCGCCGTGCGTGTGCTCGTCACCGAATGGGCGCGTGACGACCTGCGGGCCATCCAGCTTCGCCATCCCGACGTCGTCGTGAAGGTGCTCTCTCTGCTCCAGCAGCTCGAATCCGGGCGGCTGCAGGTGCGTCGCCTGCGCAGTTTCGGCAAGACCGGGGACCTCAGCGACTGCGGGAAGATCCCGGTCCTTGTCGACGGCGCTCCCGAACACCGGATCGTCGTGCGCGAACTGGGTGACGGCGACTTCGAGATTGTGGAGGTGGTGGCCGTGGAGGAACGTGCCGACGATCTCGTGTATCTCCTCACCGCACTGCGGTTGTCGCGCCTGGTCGAGCCGGTGCACCGATCGGACGTGGAGAGACGGGTGGCCCGTGTGCTCGCCGTGCGGAGGGCGAAGCAAGGGGACTGACGGGTCAGTTGCCCACGTAGCGGTGCAGGCTGATTCCGTGCGACAGCACGGCATCGAGCAGGTCGGCGTTCGGCAGGCCGTTGCCCGCATCATCTGCCTCACCGAGCACCCGCACCCCGGGGCCCACTCCGCCGGAGTGGATCGCAAGGGCCGCCTCGGCCGCAACGGCACCGGCCACCGTGGCCAGCCTGTCGGCGATACCGACCACCTCGACATGACGCCTGCCCTGGCGCGAGCCACGAAGTTCCACGCGCAGGCCCCCCACACCGCCCTCGGCGTGCGGTGGCGACATCATCGGGAGACGGGCGGTGAGCCGGTCACGACGAGTGGCTGACACGCGTGCCGTGATGCGCTGCAGGCTGGGAGCAACGCGCTGCAGCAGCACCGGCTCGGCCGTGCCGAAGCGGTAGCAGTCGCGCGGACCCACCGGGTCGGGGAACCAGCACAGCTCGCGCCCGCTGCCTGCGGGACGCTGCAGCCACTCGCCGTCGTGCCAGCCGATGGACGAGCCGGCGAGGGCCTCGTGATGGCTGCGCGCGCACGCCGGGCCACCGGTGCCGTGCACGGCGAGATGGGCTTCGTCCACAACGTCAAAGGCACGCGCGGCGTGGGCCACGAGGAGACCACTGAGCCCGGGCATGGTGCCGGCGCCCGGCACGAGCACCGCCCCGTTCGCGACCGCACGCTCCTGCAGGTCGACGAGGGCGAGAACATCGGCCATGCCGTCGGCGCAGCTGACGACGTTCACGCCGTGGCCGAGGAACGTGCCGGCGAGTGCGGCGTGGCGACCGCCCTGGGCCATCACCACGGTGCTGCAGTCGAGCAGTTCGGTGGCGTGGATGTGGGGCACGATGCGCGGGCGCAGACCGCGGGCGGCCAGCAACGCGGCCACCCTGGTGCCGACAAGCCCCGCCCCGACCACGCCGATCTCGGTGGACGCGGGCGACACGCCGCTGAACGGCTCGGTGTCGGGTTGGTGTGCCATCGGGGTCAGCGCTGCGGGGTGACTTCCTGCCACCCGCCGGTCTGGGCGGGGACGCCGCCCTTGCCGCGCAGACGCAGGACGCCCGCGACGGAACCAGCGATGCTGAGGACCAGGAGAACGCGGCGGATGAATTTCACTGTCCGGCCTTTCGTGCGGTGGGGCACCGACGTACGGGTGGTGGGGCTAACAAGAATCGAACTTGTGACCTCATCCTTATCAGGGATGCGCTCTAACCGACTGAGCTATAGCCCCGTACAGGGTTGAGAGCCTATCGGGGGTCGGAAGCGGGTTCCACGGGCCGGGCGACGACCTCTTCCTCCAGCACGGTCACCCGCACTCCCCCGACCAGTTCGGTGACCAGGTTGAAGATCACGGCGGCCAGCACCCACAGGCCGGTGCCCAGTACCACCAGGAAGACGCCGAGCATCGCCGAACTCTTGAACAACTGCCCGCCCTTGAAGGTGAAGGACTCCCACCCGAACGAGGTGAGGAACTGCTCGATGTTGTCGATGGTGCCGGTGGCGCTGGCCACGTTCCACAGGAGCACACCGGTCACCAGGAACACCACGTAGAGCGCGGCGTGCACCACGAGGCCCACCTTGAACACGCTCCACACGTCGATGTCGCGCAGCACGCGCGTGACCCTGCGCACGCGGCGCTGGGTTGCGGGACGGGACGCATCGGACACGTCACGAAGCGTACTGACTCAACCAGGGGGCGTCGGGTCAACCGCGCGCACGGCCGCGGCCGTGGCAGTGGTGCCGTTGGTGCGCACCGTGACCTCCACGAACATGCCGTCGACCGTGATGTCCACAACAGTGCTGTGGGAGATGTGGGCAACCCTGCGTGCGGTGTCCACACCGTGCGTCACTGCGGCCAGTGCGACGGCATCGGCCACCGACTGCGCCCGGGCACGTGCGGCAAGAACCGACGCACCGCGCGTGACGGCCACACTGCACGCACACGCGAGCGCGATGATGACGGTGACGAGGGGCGCGGCACTGCCGCGGTGCTCACTCGTCGTCGGTGCTGAGGATCGGTGCGACCGAGGCAACGACGGCGCCGTCGTCGAGGTTCATGAGACGCACGCCGGTGGCGGCGCGTCCCTGACTGGAGATCTGCCTGACCTCGGTGCGGATGGTGACGCCGTTGGAGGCGACAGCCACGATCTCGTCCTCCAGGCCCACCATGAACGCGGCCACGATGCGGCCCTTCTTGTTGGTGATCTTGAGACCGATGACGCCCTGGCCGCCGCGGCCCTTGCGCGGGAACTGGGCGATCTGGGTGCGCTTGGCGTAGCCGGCGTCGCTGACGATGAGCAGCGCGTCGTCGCCGCGGCCGGCGTCGACGGACACGACCTCGTCGCCCGCCTTCAGGCGCATGCCGCGCACGCCCGCTGCCTGGCGGCCCATGGGGCGCACTTCCTTCTCGGAGAAACGGATGACCTGGCCGCCGCGCGAGGCGATGAAGATGTCGTCGTCGCCCGTTGTCTCGATGACGCGGACGAGCTCGTCGCCGTCCTTCAGCGACACGGCGATGATGCCGTCGCGTCGGCTGGAGTTGTACGCGTCGAACGCGGTCTTCTTGACCTGGCCGGACTTGGTGGCGAAGAAGAGGAACCTCTCCCCCGGGAACTCGCGCGTGTCGATGATGGCCTGGATGGTCTCGCCCGCCTGTAGCGGCAGCAGGTTGACGATGGGGATGCCTTTCGCGGTGCGCTCGCGCTCGGGGATGTCGTTCGCGCGGATCTTGTAGACCTTGCCGCGGTTGGAGAAGAACAGCAGGTGCGCGTGCGCCGTGGTGAACATGACGCGCCGCACGATGTCGTCCTCTTTGAGGGTGGCGCCCTTCACGCCGCGGCCGCCGCGGGCCTGGGCGCGGAACTGCGCCGCCGGCACGGCCTTGATGTACTGCGCCTGCGTCATGACGACGACGAGTTCCTTGTCCTCGATGAGGTCCTCGAGGTTCATCTCGCCCACGTCGTTGCCGATGGCGCACACGCGCGCCGTGGCGAACTCCTTGCGCACGTCGGCGAGCTCGTCCTTGATGACGCCGCGGAGCTTGGCGTCGCTGGCCAGGATCTCCTCGTACTCCTTGATGCGGGTCTGCACGTCGGCGAGTTCCTTCTCGATGTCGATGCGTGAGAGCCGCGTGAGCTGGCGCAGCTGCATGTCGAGGATGTCGATGGCCTGGCGCTCGCTGAACTCGTACGGCTTCTTCATGAGCGCTTCCTTGGCGGCGGCGGCGTCCTCGCTCTTGCGGATGAGCTCGATGATCTTGTCGATGACGTTGAGCGCCTTGAGGCGGCCCTCGAGAATGTGGCCCCGGTCGCGCGCCTTGTCGAGGCGGTACTGGGTGCGGCGCGTGACGACCTCGATCTGGTGGTTCACGTAGCCGTTCAGCGCGTCGGCGAGGTTGATGGTGCGCGGGACGCCGTCGACGAGGGCAACCATGTTCACGGGGAAGCTGGTCTGCAGCTGGGTGAGCTTGAACAGGTTGTTCATGACCACGTTGGGGTTGGCCTCGCGCTTCAGCTCGATGATGAGACTCGTCTCGCCGCCGCTCGAGTTGTCGTTGACGTCAGCGATGCCGTCGAGCTCGCCGCCGTCGACAAGTTCCTGGATGCGTGCGGCGATGGCCGAGCAGGACGCCTGGTAGGGCAGCTCGGTGACGCGGATCTCCATGCGCCCCTTCGAGCCCTCCTCGATTGCCACCTTGGCGCGCATCTTCACGCTGCCGCGACCCGTGCGGTACGCGTCGATGATGCCGGCGCGACCGAGGATGGTGCCGCCCGTGGGGAAATCAGGGCCGAGCACGAACTTCATGAGGTCGTCGGGGGTGGCGGCCGGGTTGTCGATGAGGTGCACCGTGGCGTCGATGACCTCACCCAGGTTGTGCGGCGGGATGCTGGTGGCCATGCCCACCGCGATGCCCTGGCTGCCGTTGACCAGCAGGTTGGGGAAACGGGCCGGGAGCACCTTCGGCTCCTCGGACGTGCCGTCGTAGTTGGGGATCATGTCGACGGTGTTCTCGTCGATGCCGTCGAGCAGGCGCATGGCAAGCGAGTGCAGGCGCGACTCGGTGTAGCGGGCGGCGGCCGGACCGAAGTCGGGCGACCCGTAGTTGCCGTGGAAGTCGATCAGCGGGTGGCGCAGCGAGAACGGCTGGGCCATGCGCACCAGTGCGTCGTAGATGGCGGAGTCGCCGTGGGGGTGGTACCGCGCCATGGTGTCGCCGGTGACGCGCGCGCACTTCACGAACGGACGGTCGGGGCGGAACCCCTGCTGGTCCATGTCCCAGATGATGCGGCGGTGCACCGGCTTCAGGCCGTCACGCACGTCGGGCAGGGCGCGCGACATGATGACGGACATGGCGTAGTCGAGGAACGACCGCTCCATCTCGTCCTGCAGCGGGACGGGCTGCACTGCGTCGGGCGTGTCGGGGGTGTTGGTGTCGCTCATGTGTGCCCGCCGCTCAGAAGTCCAGGTTGCGCACGTCGCGCGCGTTGGTGGTGATGAAGTTCTTGCGGCTCTCCACGTCGTCGCCCATGAGCACGCTCATGACCTCGTCGGCGAGCGCGGCCTCCTCGACGGTGACCTGGAGCAGCGTGCGGGACGCGGCGTTCATGGTGGTGCTCTTCAGCTCCTGCCAGTCCATCTCGCCGAGACCTTTCAGGCGCTGGAACTCCTTCTTGTGGTTCGGCTTCTCGGCGAGGAACGCGGCCTTTGCGGCGTCGTCCTTGAGGTAGATCTTCTCCTTGCCGACCTCTGTGGAGTACAGCGGCGGCTGGGCGATGTAGATGTACCCGGCCTCCACCATGGGGCGCATCTGCCGGTAGAAGAACGTGAGCAGCAGCGTGCGGATGTGGCTGCCGTCGACGTCGGCGTCGGCGCTATTCGAATGCTCGACAAAGAGCATGCCGAATTGAAGT
>RFZO01000137.1 GCA_009920715.1 Actinomycetota bacterium
CGCGGCCGAGAGCTGGAGTACCAATGCCGATCGCTCCGTCTATACCTTCAAGTTGCGCCCGAACCTCAAATGGTCCGACGGAACGCCGCTTACCTCCGCCGATTTCGTCTACTCCATGCGGCGCCTGCTCTCGGGCGTGTCGTCGGGCTCCGGCGCGTTCATCCACGGCGGGCGCTCGCCGGGGTACGACGGCCGCCAGTTCGGGTCCGGTAGCCGGTCGGCCGTGTACCGCGGGTACATCAGCCGCTCCATCAAGGCGTCGCCGTCAATGAACGGGTTCCCGCCCTGATACTCGCCGTTCGGGTACCAGGCGTAATACGGCTGCCCGTCGACGTTGTACTCGATCTTGTAGCCGCCGGTCGGGTCCACCCAGCCCGGGTACTGCGGGCCGCTCGGGTCGTAAGGCCCCATCGGGTACCGATCGGAATTGTTCTGATACTCCGTGCCCGGAGCAGGCCGACGGCTGCTGTCGAAATAGGTGTAAGTCGGGTCTCTATCCGGTGCCGGCATGCGGTCTCTCCTAGAACGCCAATGCGCTGAACGACAATGCGGACACGCTCGTGTCCCGATTGCACTTGAGTTGGATCGTGTCCGCCGTCCATGCCGTCTTGTCGGCCGACTCGGCGTAAATCACGGGCGCGGGGCTGAACGTGCCCGAGGTCAGGTAGTAGACGTACATCACCGGCACCCGGCCCAAGCCGTGGGCAAAGGTCGTCGCGGTCCCGGCCACGGAATTGAACGTGCCGTCGAACAGGCTGCCCATGTTCTGGCCGGTGCCCACCTCAAGGGAACCGTTCACCACCTGCTCGTAGTCGCGGAAAGCGTCCACCAGCCATTTCCAGAGGTCGACTGCAGCCTCGGGCATGGCATCCCGAATGGTCTTGGGCAGCGGTCGGACGACCGTCGGGACACGCATCAGTCCACCCGCTCCCGCCTGGTCGGCTCGTCCCCGCTGACCTGGTCCTGCACCCAGAGGATCAGCTGGCTGATCCGCAGGGGACGGCTGTTGGAGACGTCCGGTCCGTGGTTCGCGATGCGGACCTTGAAGACCTCGCCGTGCAGGTAGGGCTTTGGGATGGTGATGAGCGTAGGCACCAGACGGGTGCCTTCGGACAGGTCTCGGCCGTCCGTGTAGCGGGCCTTGGGCACGGTCACGGGGCCGTTGAACGGGGACTCCGAGACGTCGTGGTCGGTATGGATCGTCAGCTGATAGGTCGGGTCGGTGGCCAAGTTCCCGACGTTCACGTCGTCGATGTAGTCGTCGCTCCAAGTGCCGTCGTTGGACCAGCCGCGCAGCTCCACCTGCACCTTGTGGATCGACTTGCGGAACGGGCTCTGGCAGTCGTTCCAGGCAAACTCGGCGTAGCACAGCGGCTCGTCCGGGTTGGCGTCGTCTTCGACCAGAGACGGCGCGTCCTTGCCACGGTTGGTTTGCGTGGCCTGCACCATCGTCCCGCCGGGGCGAGACCGCATGACCCATTCCTGCCCGGTCGTCTCGTCGCGGAAGACACCCAGGCTGAAACCGATCTTGTAGGTGTACCGCCAGACCCGCAGCTGCTGGAGGTCCAGCACGAGCACCTGCGAGCCGAACTCGCCGTCCCCGTAGTTGTTCTCCCAATAGTCGGTCGTGCCCGCCACGAGCCACCAGATCTGCTGGCGGGGCGCATGGTAGGCGCTGGCGATCGAGTACGGGTAGCCCTCGCCCGAGGCGTTCTGCGACCACTCTGCCGTCGAGCGCATCATGCTGGCGATGCGGAGCACCGGCTTCGGCATGAGCGCCATTTGGCTGCCGTCGTAGATGGCCGGCCCGTAGTCGGTCCAGCCGTACTGCACCCCGCGCACCGTCTGGATCGAGTGGCTCGAGATGAAGCCCAGCCCCTGGTCGTTGCGGACGTTGCGGAATGGCGTGGCAGCGGACCCGGTCTTGGACAGCACGTTCTGGCTGCGGGCGCGGTGGACGATCAGGTCGTCACCGAGCAGCTTCAAGGCGGTGATCGGGTCGTGGCCCTCGCCGAACCGCTCGCGGGCGTGCGTGGCGTTCGTCCCGACGGTGCCGTTGTGCCAGTAAAGCAGGTTGCCGTCTTGGCTGAACCAGATGCACCGGTCGCCGTTCTTGTCGTTCTCGTCCTCGCGCACGACAAACAGCCGGCCCTGCCACGTCTCGCAGAAGGACGGCACCGAATCACTTCCGAAAGCGGCGGCGCTGGTGATGCTGGTCACCGTCTGCCGCATGATCTCGCCCTTGATCTTCTCGGTCGCATCCATGCGGATGGCGAAAGGACCAGTGGGCACGCCCGAACGCTTCCAGCCTGGGCAGACGACAAGGTAGATCCCGCCAGCCGTCACTGCCGGAGACTTCTCGGTGTACCAGGGCGCCGTCGTGGCGCCGGTGTTCCAGACGGCACCCTCGGCCAGCGTCAGGGCCTGCCGGAACACCGTCCAGGTGCAGAAATGATTGCGCCGGCGCTTCTCGTTGGATGGGCGGCCAAACGTCGGGTAGCCCTTGCAGGTGACCGTGCCGGACGCTCCCGCATAGGCCCGGTCCAGCGAGATCGTCGCCCCGGCGCCGGTGCCGGTGTAAGCCGTGACGTAGTAAGCCGTGTTCTGGCCGTCGGCATCGGGCGCGATCAGGATGTGCCCGTTGGCGATCGACTTGCTGGCGTCGGTGGACACCAGCGTGGCATTGCCTTGCCCGTTCGTGAACTTGATCGTGCCCGAGTATTCGTCGCTGTAGGGGACCGACAGGGCCCAGGTGGACAGGTCCACCTCGAGCACTCCCCACTGCGAGATCAGGAAATGTCGGCGGTGGGTGTCGTTCCCATACTGCAGGTCCAGCGAGACGGCATGCGCCCAGCCGTTGGAAATGATGTCCCGACGGCGGGCCTTCTCGCCCTCGCGCATCCAGAGCTCGCCGTCGACCACGCGGAAGTTGGTCATGCCGCGCAGCATCCCCCGCTCGACCGCCCGGTCGTCCGTGTAGGTCAGGTCGAGGCCGCCGGCAGGCAGCAGGGGAACGGCGCGAAGCGGCATTTCACTTCTTGCTGCTGTTCGTGAGCTTCCACGAGCCGGTGTCCACCGTGGACTCGGCTACCCACCCGGCGCTGGCGCAGAGGATCGTCGCGGCGGCCATCAGACCACTGCCTGATCGGAAGCAACGGAAAAGATGACGCCGTTGATGTCCGTGGAAGCCGAGGATTTGATGTTCAGCAGCTCGTTCGACAACGACGCAAACAGGTACAGGCTCATTGGCGCGAAGACGACGATCGGCTGGTACTGCACCGTGTGCATTTTCCAGCGGGTCTGCGTGCCGGTCACGGTCTCGATCGTCAGCACCGTGCCCGAGGCAGCACTGCTGGTCAGCATCATGCCGATCACGTAGTTGTAGAGACCAGACCCAGCTGCGCCGAGAAGCGACTGCACCGTGGTCACACTAGTCAAGGCAACGTTGGTCCTGCTGACGCCCCGAATCGTGCCGTCTGACACCACCCGCATCCGGCTTCCCAGCCACGGGTAGGAATGTACGAACATGGCGCCGTTGGTGTTGAACCAGGCATCCACCCGGTCCCCAGCCGCCGGCGAGGTGGTCTCGTTGTAGACCGCTTTCCCGCCAATCTTCACCGGCGAGCCAATGTCGGCTGCGTCGTGGGCCACCTGCCCGACCAGGCGCACGGCCGAGCCGTACTCGGTGGCACTCGGGTCGGCATTGGTCACCGCCTGAATGGCGGCAGCCGTCGTCCCGGTCACCTGCATGCGCTCGCGCTTCACCGTCGTGCTCGAGACGGTCAGCTCCTCGGCGTCCAGGCTTGTGCCAGTGCCCTCGGTGATGTCGATCGTCGAATTGGCCATCAGAGTCCCAGATTCATGCGGCGCAGGCTGCGCCGGTTGCCCATGCGCCGGGGGCCGGCAGGAATGCCGCTTGCCCGGCTGGGCGTCACCACGTTGTTGCGGGGCCGGCTGCGGTTCTGGTCCTCGCGGATCAGCATCGCGAGCTCGGCCTCGGCCACCTGCCGCATCTTCAGCGAGGCATCCAGTTCGCCGTAGAACTCAAGTCCAAAGACGCAGGCCCACAAGGACAGCGCCCGGGGAAACCGGACGGTGAAAGTGTTCTCGTCGGCGTCTTCGACCAAACTGGCCGGGTACGACCAGCACACCACGCGCAGTCGGTAGGTGCTGGAGTCCGGAATGGGCCGAAGCCTGATCGACTCGCCGAACCGGAACCAAACACTGGGCAGTCCCTCGGTGGCGCTGTCACGGAACTCATATCGGGCCTGCTGGTCGGTGAATTCGTCCAGCACGACCCAGTCCGACGTCGGCGTCTCGCGCAGCTCGAGCAGGGCGACGTCCTTCGTCAGCGTGTCGGGGAAGGACAGGTCCGCGCTGCCGGCCACCGTCGACCGGACGTAAGCCTTTTCCATGCTCGGCCAGTTGTGGCGGGCACAGAACACCTCGCGGATGGCGTCGTTGATCCAGTTCGTCACCTGCCCGTAGCCGGTGCTCGATACCGAGATGCCTTCTCGGTCGAGCATGGCCAGGACACGGGTGCGAAGTTCAGCGAGTGTCGCCATGCGCCTCGAGGTACGCCGGCTTCAAGAGGGAAAGAGGATCGAAACCTCCCGAGCGGCCGGCGCGCCCGAGCCCCCTCGAGGTCCGACGACAGCCCGCGTCGGACCCGGAATGCTCTGCCAGGTACCGGCCCCTATGGCCGGCCCCAGTTCTTGATGATCTGGCGGATCTTCTCGCGATTCGCGCCGTACTTGTCCTGGTTGCTGGCCGGCTGCTTGGACACGTCGCGTCCCTGCACCGTCTGCGTCACCGGGACCGGCTTGCGGTCGCCGTAAAGCGCCATCGGGGAAGGCCCGCCCTTGACGGAGTCGGCGGGCTTGGGCCGCGGGACAAGACTCCCAGCCTGCGCCTTTCGACGCATCGCTTGGAAGTCCTGTCCCGGGCCGAACCGGCCGCCCTTGGGGAGGTCGGTGGAAGACGGCATGTCAGGCCACGACCGTGTTGATCGTGCCGACCGCGTCACCGCTGCCGTAAGGCTTCACCTGGTCAGCTGCGGCCTGCGCCATCTTGCCCACGAACACGGGCTCGATGATGACGTTGGCGTAGCCGTTGGCAGTCGTCGCGGCCGAGCCCTTGGTCGTGAGCTCGACGACGACTTCCTCACCTGGGTTGACCGAAGTGTTGGCCAGGCCCGAGAAACGCTGCCACACGTCGCCGGCCGCATCCGTGCTTCCGGCAATGGTCAGCGTTCCGACCGTGCGAGCGCCGGTGCTGCTGCCCGGGGTCGGGTAGACCTTGCAGGTGAACACGACAGCGGTCGTGCTGCCGGTCGCCGTGACGATGTTCACCGTGACACCGCGAATGGTGCCGCCGGTGGTCAGCAGCGAACGGAAAATGCAGGTGTTGTTGGTCGCACCGGAGCCGAACGTGGTGGCACCACCACTGGTTCCGAGGGCCGCGGCATTGGTGCCGACGCCCCAAGCGGTCGGATTCTGGACCTCGATTCCTTCCTTCATG
>RFZO01000138.1 GCA_009920715.1 Actinomycetota bacterium
CGTCCACCTCGAAGTCGTGGGCCTTGCCCTCGGCCTCGTTCGGGGCGTAGACGAACACGCGGACCCCGGCCTGGGTGCGGTAGATGCCCTCCGTCGTGCGGGGGACCATCGCGGGGTACAGGCCCGACCCGTAGGACGGGAGCTCCTGTCCGTAGTACCAGTCGCGGACCTGGTTGCCGAGGTCGAGGACGCTGAACGACACGTCGGGTCGGTGGACCCGGATGTAGTGCGCGATCTCGCCGCTCGAGAAGCAGCGGTCGTTGGCGACGAGCCAACGGATGATGTCGATGGCGCAGGTCTTCCAGTCGTTGCCCGCCCGCGCCAGGACGGTGGAGGGTGTGTCGGAACCGGTTGCGGATGTGACGATCACGGTGTCTCCTCCCCCCATTGTGGGGTGATGCGTCACTGTGACCGTACCCCGTGGCCGAGGCTGAACCACCCCGTCAGGGGTGCTCACGGAACAGGTCGTCAACGGTGGGGTCGGCGAACGGGGTGTTCGGCTGCGGCCGTGTCGAGCCAGGACAGGTCGAGGGTCCACTCGATGGCGGACCTTCGTTGCCACACCCTGAACGAGTCCTCGATGTGGTCGAGGGCCTGGTCCTCGGTCCATCGGTTGACCCGCATCAGGTGGGCGAGGGCGGGCGCGCCCCGCCCGACGGACTGGGCGCGACCGAAGTGCTTGACCTCGTGGCACGCCGGGCACAGGGCGACCAGCCCGACGAGCCTCTGGACGCGGGCGTCCTCGTCGTAAGTCCAGCGTTCATGGCACTCGACTGGGTGTCGACGACCATTCCCCCCGCACACCTCGCACTTGTTCCCGGCGGCGGCGTATGTCGCCTTCCGCAGTCGGTCCCACTCCGATGGGCGGAGGCGGCTGCGGAGGTTGTCGTACCAGGTGGACGACGGGACGAGGTCGAGGGTGAGCGCCATCAGTCCTTCCCGATGGGGGACGTGCTGTAGACGGTAGATCGGCGGACGCGGAACGGACGGTCGCAGGCATAGCACCCGTTGCGGTCTTCGCGCGGGAGCATGTGCCAGGTATCCTCGTCCAGCTCGTCGTCGGACAGGGCGTCACCGTTTCGGATCTTGCGGATGATGTCTGCCGTCATGCACCACGCATTACCCGACCGTCGCGACCGGGCCACCCCACGCCGGGGAAGTTCAGGTCACCTGCGACGACGGCGGCGTGTTCGACCTCGCGGGCGTTCTGGAAGTCGGGGTGCGCCTCCTCCTCGGACTGGCACCCCTCGCAGATGCGGTCGACGTTGAACCACGACACGCGGTGGACGTTCATGGGCTGGCGGCAGCGATCACAGGTCATCGGATTCCTCGGGTCGAAGGAGGGCCAGGAGGCCCTCGAGTTCATTCAGGAAGGACTCGGGCGCGGCGGCGGACAGCCGCGCATACGCGGTGGGTTCGGGGCGGAACCCGCCCCGTAGGATCCACTCCGAAAGGTCGTCGGAGGCCTCGCGGGCCTCCTCCAGGTCGCCCTGACGGAGGGCGGTGAGGATGCGATTGACGCAGGCGTTGGGGTCCATGTGGGTCACTCCAGTTGATTTGCGTGGGGTACACCGGAGGTGCCGCGGGTCGGACCTACTTTGATGCGCCGTCTATACGGATGGCGTGGGTGGGCGTCACGCCCATCCACCACGGAGTCCGTCATGCCTGCACGTTCCACCACCTCTGAGTACCTCCCGTCCCCTCCCGTCGTCGGCCTCGGCGGCAAGCAAAACGGTCGCTTCAGCGGCAACATCGTCGTCAAGACCACGACCTCGAGCCCCGGCGTCAAGGCGAACATGTGCTGCGCCCCCGCGACGAACGGCAGCCGCGAGTACGGCCTGGCCCCGTCGCAGCCCGCGTCGGCGAAGGCGATGAAGGGCATCCGCCCGCGCCTCAGCGGGGGCTGATCGCCTGACCGTCGGGTAGGGCGGGGGTGATGAACCCCCGCAACCACGACACCGCACTCACGGGCGCACTCCGGGAACTGGCCTGGGGTGCGTCCCGTCCTTTTGACAACGTCACCGCCACGGTGTCCGTCACCCCCGTCCCGTTCACCGGGGACTACGCCGTAGACGTACGCGTGCGGGTCAAGCCCCGCAAGGTCGTCGTGCATAGTCGGTACATCACCGTCCCCTCCGATGTGACGGATGTGGGTTCGAGAGCACCCATCCAGACGCGGGACCTGTACTACGCACACGGCGACGGGGCGACGCTCAGCATCCTGTTGGATGCACTGCGGTCGGCGGTGCGGGAGGCGGCACCCAGGTTGTACGAGGCCGACCCCCGCATCGGGTCGTGCGACAAAGACTACCCCTTCGTTCCCCTGTTCGACCCGCCGAACGGCGTGACGGCGATGCGCAGGTTCTCGGGGTGCGCCCTGTGCGGACAGGCGGTGCCCGACCCCGGAGGTTTGGGGTACCGGGCGTGGGGCGGCGGGAACATCGGGTGGGTCCACCCGACGTGCCTGGTCGGCGTGTACCCGTGAGCACGGACCTCCTCTGGTTCCTGGCCGGGGTGGCGGTCGGCACCTTCTTCGGGGTCGGCATCACCATCGTCTTCGCGTGGAAGGTGGTGCGCGCGCTGGTCCGGTTTGCGGTTCTATCGAAGCAGAATCGCGGTCCGGGGGGTCCGACACAGGGACGGGCGGTGTAGGGGTGCTTGCCGACGATAGACCCACAGGGGGTCGAACCGTTCGGTCGGAGTCCACTCACCATGCCCAAGTTCGCAACCCACGACTACCTCGGTCGTCCCAAGGCCTTCTACCGCGTCGAGGAGGTCGCCCTCACCGCCCCCCCGACGCCCGCGAAGAAGGCGTCCCACCACATCCTCATCATCGACCGTTCCGGTTCGATGTGGGGCGAACTCGACGCCGTGAAGGGCATGGTCGAGAAGGTCCTCACCCTCGAGGAGTACAAGGACAGCGAGATGCTCGTGTCCGTGCTGTCCTACTCGTCGGCGGGTGACTGGACCGCGCACGTCGAGCGTGCGAAGGTCGAGGATGTGATGGCCCCCGGGTCGAAGCACGTCGAGGCCATCCGCAAGATCCGCGTCACGGGCCTGACCTGCATCAGCCAGGGCCTCCGCGCGGCGAAGGACCTGTCTCGTGCGGGCGAGGCGACCTGCGTGACCCTGCACTCCGACGGGTATGCGAACGACAAGTCGCCCGGTGCGGAGAAGCGCGAGATCGACGCCCTCGTCGAGGAGTTCAAGAAGCTCCCCGACGTGTTCGTCAACACCATCGCGTACAACCACTGGTCGGACTTCAAGCTCCTGTCCTACATCGCCAACGCGTGCGGCGGGACGTGCTTCCAGACCCCGACGGCGAAAGAGTTGTTCAACACGCTGCACCAGACCGCCGACCTCCTCGCGGGCCAGGTGATGCCGACCGTCGACGTGGCGGCGGATGGTGCCGACTACACGGCGTTCGTGTCGGTCGCGGCCCGCAAGGTGCTGGGCGCGCAGGGCACCCTGTCCGTGCGCGGCGTCAAGGCGGAGCACGACCGCGTCGCGTACCGCTACCACCGCCTCGAGCAGGCCGCGTACGACGCGCTGAACGAGACGGTGTGCGGTGACGGCGACGCGTCGGTGCGCCCGGTTCTCGCGTTCGCGGCGGCGAAGATCGCCGAGGGTCGCCTGAACGAGGCGAAGTACGCCCTGGTGTCGGCGCGCGACCTGACGCTGCTCGAGGAGCACGCCCGCGCCCTGACGAACCCGCAGGTGGCGGCGATGGCTGGGGCAGTCGGCACGGTGCTGTTCGACGGCATCCCCGCGACGCACGTCCAGGCCAAGACGTTCGGCCTCCCGAACGCGAACCAGGCGTCGGTCATGCGGGTGCTCGGCATCCTCGGCAAATACGCCCGCGACCTCGAGGTGGACGTCGCCGCGCTCCGCAAGGACTACAAGCGGCGCGGCGTGCGCCGCATCCCCGGCACGCGCAACCCCGACGGCACGGTGACTCCGCCGACGCACAAGACGGTGCCGCGCAGCGAAGGCTGGGCGAAGGTCCGGTCGTTCGACCTGAACCGCAACACGGCGACGGTGAACATGCTGGTCGCCCGTCCGGTCGACCTTGTGGACACGGCGACGGGGAACACGGTGCCGGAGGTGGCGGGCATCACGCTCAACCTCGAGTCCTTCAACAACTACACCGTGGTCGGCGACGGCGAACTGAACCTCGCCCGCATCCCCATCCGCATCACGAACAAGCGGCTCCTGCGCGATCTGCAGGACGTCGGCGCGCTGCCGGCGGGTGACCTCGACGTGAAGGCGACCTACGAGGTCGTGCTCGAGGGCCGTCCGCTCGTGGCGTACGACGCGACCTTCGACGCCAAGGTGTTCGCGGGGGTGTTCGACCGCGTGGCGCGGCTCAAGGCCCTGTCGAGCATCCTGTCGGCCTCGCTGAAGGAGAAGTCCGACGCGTACACCGACGACCAGATCACGGCCCTGAAGGCGCACTACCTGTCGGCGTCGATGTTCTTCAGCCCGCCGACGACGACGGAGTACGCCGACCTCCAGGCCGCCCTGGCCGAGGGGTCCGTGGACACCCGCATCTCGTACAAGGTGGACTTCGGCACGCCGAAGATGCTGACGGTCGGGGACCTCTACTCGGCCAACGCCTTCCTGGAGCGGCACTTCACGCTCAACCGCAACGGTGCGGACGAGAAGAAGCCGAAGTTCGAGATGCGCTGGGACGCGGGGGTCACCTACGGGTACAAGGCCCTGTCCGCCCGCACGAAGCTGAACGCGTGCGACGACCTCCAGAAGCCCATCTTCGAGGACTTCCTGGGGATGAAGGCGACGAACGCGGTGCGCGACATCCTCAAGCTCGCGGGTGCGTCGGACGAGTCGGTGACGGCGTTCTACGACGCGGCGGCGGGCAAGGTGTCGACGGACAGGGCGGTCGAGGTGTTCACGGACACGCGCCGCCAGCTCGAGTCGGCCATCGAGGCGGAGTACGACGCGGTGTCCCCGGTCGTGTTCTTCGTCGGCGCGACGGGGCTGCTCCCCGACGAGTTCGGTGGCCCGAAGGCGATGTCGGCTGACGACGCGAAGGCGGCGTACCCCGACTTGTCCATCGGGAAGTCGGAGTCGGACGGCACGTTCTACGACGTGGGTGGCGTCATCCTGTCCGTGTACCCGAAGGCGGAGTACTACTCGACGCGCGGCCCGGTGTCGGACGTCGAGTAGTCGGTAGGGCCGCCGTCCCCTGGCCGAAGGCTCGGTGGGGCAACGGACTGTTGTCCCTTGTTCGCGTCATGGATCGGGATCGTAGGTCCGACTCGGCGTCGGTCGGTGTACCTCACATCGAACCCATCACCCCCTGGAGGACAGCATGGCCCGCTCCCGCCGCGCTTGAGCAGCGCGTGCGCGTACGCGAAGCCGATGCCGGAGGCGGCGCCCGTGATGGCGGCGGCCTTGGGCTGCTGCTGCGCCATGGCGACGCGTGTGCGAACGTGCGAGCGCCGCGCGCGGCGCT
>RFZO01000139.1 GCA_009920715.1 Actinomycetota bacterium
CCTGCCATCGGGCGGTGCGCGCGCACCCTGTCGATCGCGTCGTGCATGTCCATGTCGAGCGTCATCAGCACGCCCGTGGCCGTTGTGCCAGCGCGGCCGATGCCTGCCGCGCAGTGGACGATGAGGTTGCGGCCGGCGAGCAGCATGGACGCGAGGCGCGAGTACAGCTCGTGCGCCTCCTCGAGCACGGGGGCAGTGAGGTCGGGGATCGGGTGCCACGTGGCGTCGGTGCCGTGGTTCTGCTCCAGCCATGCGAGGTACGCGTCGTAGCGGCCCTCCAGCTCGAACCTCTCCACCAGGCACACCACGTGGGCACCGCCGCACGCCTCGCGGACCGCCTGCGTGTCGGGGCCGATGTGGTGCTTGCCGCACAGCCACAGGCGGCCCGTTGCGCCGAGGTCCGCCACGGGGATCTCGTGGATGCCGCCCGTTGTGTTGAAGACCGAGTCGCTCATCCCGGGAGATGCTGTCAGACGTTCAGCGGCTTCGCGAGCCGGAGCGAGTCGAGCGCGTGCGGGGCGGAGAGACCCTCGAGCGCGAGTTCGTATTCCGGGATCTCCCAGACGAGGCCGTCGTCGGTGATCATCACGAAGCGGTCGAGACGCGCGAGGAAGGTGCGGTCGTGGCTGACCGCGATGACGGTGCCCTCGAAGCCGTCGAGTGCCTGCTCCAGCGCCTCGCTCGACTCGATGTCGAGGTTGTCGGTGGGTTCGTCAAGCAGGAGCACGTTGTGGCCGGCCAGCTCCAGCATCAGGATCTCCAGCCGGGCCTTCTGTCCGCCGGAGAGGGTCTGGAACTCCTGGCGGGCCTGGTTGCGCAGCCCGTAGCGCGCGAGTGCCCCCATCGACTTCTCCTCCTCCACCAGTCGGTCGCGGACGATGTCGATGCACTGACGCCCCTTGAACTCGGGGCGGTCGTGCACCTGGGTGAACATGCCCACGCTGGTGCGCGGACCGAAGGTGATGCCGGGTGTCTCCGTGGCCGCCGCGGCGAGGATGGCGGCGAGCAGGTGCGTCTTGCCGGTGCCGTTCGGTCCGATCAGGCCGAGCCGTTCGCCGAAGTGGATCTCGTCGCTGAACGGCAGGAACAGGTCGTCGATGCCGACGGACTCGAACTTCACCACCCGCCGTGCGCTGTCCGCGCCCCGGAACCGCACGTGGATCTGCTGGTCGGGCACCGGCGGAGGGGGAGGCCCGGCCTTCACGAACTTCTCCCACCTCGTCTCGGCCGCGTTCGCCTTGGTGGCGTTCTTGAAGTTCTGCGCGGCGCGCTGCTTCATGATCTTCATGTGGTGGAACAGCCGGCGTTCCTCGTCGTTCCACTGCTTCAGCGCATCCCCCAGTTGTTCCTGGCGCGCCGCGCGGGCCTCCGGGTACGTGCGGTAGGGGCCGCCGTGCACCCAGCATCCCGACCCCTCCACCGTGACCACCTTGGTGGCCACCTTCTCGAGCAGCGCACGGTCGTGGCTGACCATGAGGATGGTGGACCTGCAGGCGTTCAGCTGCTCCTCCAGCCAGTTGCGGGTGGGGATGTCGAGATAGTTGTCGGGCTCGTCGAGGAGGAGCACGTCCGCACCGCTGTTCAGCAGCAGGTCGAGCACCAGTCGCTTGCGCTCGCCGCCCGACAGCTCCGACACGAGACGGGTCGCAAAGTCGGTGACGGGGGTCTTCACGCTGCGCTGCGCCGCGGCCGCCCACTGTGTCTCCAGGTCGTAGCCCCCGAGGTCTCCCCACACGGCGAGCGCCTCGGCGTACTCCATGCCGTCGTCCTCGCCGGACATCATCCGCTTCTCGGCGCCGACGAGAGCGCGTCCGGCGGTGCGCAACGCGTCCGGTGCCACCTCGATCAGCATCTCGCGCAGGGTGTCGCCGGGGCGCGACATGCCCACGTCCTGGGTCATCGTGAGGAAAGTGCCGCCGATCGCGAACTCACCCTCGTCTGGTTCGTACTCGCCGGAGAGGATGCGCAGGATGGTGGACTTGCCCACGCCGTTCGCACCCACCAGCACTGCGTGCTCGCCGGGTGACACGGTGAAGGAGACGTCGAAGAACAGCTGGTCGGCGCCGGGGTGGCCGAACGCGAGCTCCGAGACGACGACCGAGGACATGGCGTCCCATTCTCGCGGTCTGCGGGGCGAACCGCACCGCCGTGCCGTCTACTGCTTGCCCATCTCCGACCCGTGGTGCACCTTCGCGTCCGGCCCCGGCGTCGCCGACAGCAGTTCCACGTCGATCCACTTGATCGTGCCCGTGAACCGGAACGGTGACGCGTACGACGGCGACACCGGCGCACCGTTGTCGCAGCCCACGTCCATCCCGTTGAACGGCATCCACCCCCGGATCATCCGCGGGATCTCCACGTTCCCCACGGGCCTGCCGTCGAAGCGCAGCTCGCCCGTGCCGCCGGTGCGGGATGTCTTCGTGAACTCCCACTCGAGCGTGTGGTCGCCGGGGGAGAGGTCGACGCGCGCGCGGATCTCGTGCGGTTCCATCGGGAAGTGGTAGCGGAAGCAGGCCGCGCCGTCCTGCACGAACATGGAGTAGCCGGCCCAGATGTCGCCGTCCTTGATGAGGACGCCCTCGCACCCGCCGGCCGGCACGGTGAAGTGCGCGGTGATGCGGTGGCTCGTGTTCATCAGCTGCGGGGCGTTGTCGCTGGGCACGCGCTCCAGGCCGGGCCACAGGCGGAACGACTGCTTCGGCGGGCGCTTGTTGATGGCCCCCACGCCGTCGGAGACCGGCAGCACCTTGTACTTGGCCGCCTCCTCCCACCAGATCTCGACGAGCTCGTCGACCTTCGCCGGCATCGACGCGGCGAGGTCGTTCGACTCCGAGAAGTCGTTGTTCAGGTCGTACAGCTCCCACACGTCCTCGCTGAGCGGCGTGCGGAACTTGTGCCGCGTGACAGCCTTCCAGCCGTCCACCACGATGCCGCGGTGGCCGATCATCTCGAAGTGCTGGACCTTCTTGCGGGTCGGTGCAGCCGCGTCCCGAACCGCGTACGCCATGGACGTGCCGTGCATCGGCATCTGCGGGATTCCGTTCACTGTTGCGGGCATCTCCGCACCGACCAGCTCGAGCAGCGTCGGTGCGACGTCGCTGACGTGGTGGAACTGGGTGCGGATGCCGCCGCCGACCGACCTGTCGAAACCTGCGGGCCAGTGGATGACGAACGGGTCGCGCACGCCGCCGCCGTGGGTGTTCTGCTTGTAGAACTTGCACGGCGTGTTGCCCGCCATCGCCCAGCCCAGCGGGTAGTTGTTGAACCACTGCGTCTCGCCGATCTCGTCGATGATCGCGCGCGTCTCCCCGATGGACATGTCGACCCGCTCGAAGTAGCGGCCCTGGTTCATGGTGCCGTCGAGACCGCCCTCCTGGCTGGCGCCGTTGTCGCTCATCACGATGAAGACCGTGTTCTCGAACTGGCCCAGCCGCTCGAGGGTGGACATGAAACGGCCGATCGCCTCGTCGGTGTGGGTGATCATCGCGGCGAACGCGGCCTGGTAGCGCACGTGCACGTACTTCTCGTCCTCGCTCAGTTCGTCCCAGGCCCTCACGCCGGGGTTGCGCGGGGGCAGCACCGTGGACTCGGGGATGATCCCCATCCTCTTCTGCCGGGCCAGCCGCTCCTCGCGGGTCACGTCCCATCCCTTCTCGAACACGGGGATGTACTCGGCGATGCGCTCCTTTGTGACGTGGTGGGGGGAGTGCCCCGCACCGAACGCCATGTAGAGGAAGAACGGCTTCTCGGGGGCCAGGCTCTTCTGCGCCGACACCCACGTGGCTGCGTGGTCCACGATGTCGTCGGTGAGGTGGTAGCCCTCGGTGTCCGGGCGCTGCACGTGGCGGTTGTCCTCCGTGAGGAACGGGTCCCACTGGTTCATCGCCCCGTCCATGAAGCCGTAGTAGCGGTCGAACCCGCGCTGGGTGGGCCAGTAGTCGTACGGACCGGCCGGGCCGATGTGGTGCATTGGGGTGAGGTGCCACTTGCCGACCGCGTAGTTGTTGAACCCGAACGGGCGCAGCACCTCGGGCAGCATCGCGGTCTCCTTGGAGACCTTCCCGCGGTAGCCGTCGAAGCCGTAGTCGTAGTTGGCGAGCGACCCCATGCCGACCGCGTGATGGTTGCGCCCGGTGAGGAGCGAGGCGCGGGTGGGGGAGCACAGGCTCGTGGTGTGGAAGTTGGTGAAGCGCAGGCCGCCCGCAGCGAGGCGGTCGATGTTGGGGGTGCGGATCTCGCTGCCGTAGCACCCGAAGTCGGCAAAGCCGGTGTCGTCGAAGACGACCAGGACAACGTTCGGCGTGCCCGCGGGGGCCGTGGCCTCCGGTGGGTACACCGGCGTGTTCTCGCTCATGCTCGCGCCGGGTCTGATTCTCTCTGCCATGTCGTGCCCCCTCGTTCTGCACTGCAACTGAGTGCGCCATGCACCGAATCCGTGTCCGGTTCGGCGCGGAAACCGACAGTACCAAGACCCCTTGAACCCTGACACACCCCCGTGAGACGATGGGGTTGAGGAGAGTTTTCTGCCGACTCAGCGGTGCCGCCCGTGATGATCTCGCGGGCCTCACACCCCGTAGGGGTGTGTCATGGTTGTTTGGGTAGAAAAGTCGCAAAGGTGTTTGGAAACGCTCACCGGATGTGCCATACTCCTCATCCCCCTGGTGGGACTCGGTCGCAGTTCGCGGCCCGTATTGCGTGAAGGAGAGCAGATGCCCGAGATACGGCAAGACCAACTTCGATCCGCGATCTGACGTCCGGCGATTCATCATCGCCGGGCCAAGGTCCGGATTGTTCTTGACCACTTACACAAAGCCGTTTCTCACAACAAGGAGCATCTGCATGTCCACACCCATCCACGACCCCTCGAACGACCCGTCGCCCGGGATCACGTTCGACTCCCTCGACGACGCCATCGCCAAGATGGAGTTCCGTGTCCAGCACGCCGAGCCGGTGGTGCGCGACCTCAACCGTCACCTCATCGACCTGATCGGTCAGTGCCCCAACACGCCGTGCGGCAACTGGTTCACCATGGGCGACGACCTGGCGGTCACCATGCACGTCGACATCGCCGACGTGCTGCGTCTGTCCACCGCGCTGCGCACCCTCGGCCGCGAGGTCGACTTCGGTCGTCTGCGCAGCATGCTGCCCTCCCGCAAGGAGTCCGCGCTGTACGTCCACGGTGACCTGTTCAGCAACGAGCAGGGCAACCCGGTTCACCTGCCCACCGGTCCGCAGGCCGGCGGCATCAACCAGAGCAAGGGGGTCAAGTGATGGAACTGAACGCAGCACATCCCGGGTCCATGGGCTGGACCATCCGTCTCACCCCGCTCGAGCTGACGCGCATCATCGACATGGCACGCGCCCTGAACCCCGGCAACGACAACGGGGAGCACGTCTCCCTCGGGTTGGTCGGGCCGGCCACGCGGCGCTGGGTCATCGAGGGCGTCTTCTCCACCGGCT